>NZ_BCBT01000017.1:0-107531 GCF_001320965.1 Pseudomonas sp. NBRC 111143
CCCTAACTCATTCATAAAGGTTTAATCATGCCCCTGACCAAGACCAAGCCCGGAAAGATTGTCGCCCTGGACGCCCTGGATACCCCTGATCCGGAAAACGCCCTGTGCTTTGGGTCCTTCGTGCTCTACCCCCAACAGCATCTGCTGTTCAAGGACGGGGAACTGGTGCAGTTGGGCAGCCGTGCGCTGCAACTGCTGGTCACGCTGGCGAGCCGAACCGGCGAGCTGTTGGAGAAGAACGAGCTGCTGGCGCTGGTCTGGCCCAAGGTCATCGTCGAGGAATGCAACCTGCGCGCGCAAATGACCACCCTGCGCCGAGTGCTTGGCGAAGAAGGAGACTTCACCTACATCGTCACCGTACCGGGCCGCGGGTACCGCTTCGTGGCTCCGGTGACCATCCGTGAAATGGCGCCGCAACCTTTACTTGCGACGAAACCCGGCAACGACCTGCCGAGCCTTGGCAGCAGCGTCATCGGCCGCGACGACATTTGCCAGACCCTGGCCGAAACCCTGCGCAGCCGCCGCCTGCTCACCCTCACCGGCACCGGCGGCATCGGCAAGACCACCCTGGCGCTGACACTCGCCCACGCCATGGCCGAAGACTTCAGCGAGGGGCGCACCTTCGTCGACCTCACGGAGGCTGATCAGCCTGCCTGTGTCGCCGACCTGGTGGCGGCGGCGCTGGGCATCGACAGCACCGCACAAGACGCCGTGGCACTGATCGCCGCCCTACTCGACGAGGCCCGCCACCTGCTGATCCTGGACAACTGCGACCACGTGCTCGAAGCCACTGCGACCCTGGTCGAAGCCCTGCTGCAACAGGCGCCGGGCTGCCATATCCTGGTCACCAGCCGCGAAGCGCTGCACGCCGAAGGCGAATGCGTGCACGAGGTCGCGGCGCTGCCCTGCCCCGCAAACGATCACGTACTCTGCGCCGCCCAGGCCCTGCTCAGCCCGGCCGTCCAGTTGTTCGCCGAGCGCGCCGCTGCGCACGACACGGACTTTGCCTTCAGCGATACCGACGTGCCGGCGGCGCTCGCACTGTGCCGTACCCTCGACGGCAATCCCCTGGCCATCGAGATCGCCGCCAGCCACGTACGCGCCTTTGGCCTGGCCTATCTGGTCGAGCTGCTCGATGGCGACTTCCGCCTGCAGATGGCCGGCCGGCGTACCGCCCTGCCCCGCCACCGCACCCTGCAAGCCTCGCTGGAGTGGAGCCACGCGCTGCTGTGCACCCAGGAGCAGGCGATGTTCCGTCAGTTGTCGGTGTTCACCGGCAGCTTCACCCTCGCCGCCGCCAAGGCGGTGGTCGAGGTCCAGCCAGGCCCTTTCCAGGACGCTGCCTGGCTGGTGGAAAGCCTGATGGACAAGTCGCTGCTGGTGGCCGCCGGGGCGCAACCGATCAAGCGCTACCGCCTGCACCACACGGCCCGCGTGTATGCGGCGCAGCAGCTGGCCCTGCATGACGAGACCGCCGCTATCGCCCAGCGCCACGCGCAGTACACCCTCCAGGAACAACGCCGCGCGGTGCAAGACCTTGAGCGCCTGGACAGCGACAGCTGGATGGCCCTGCACAGCCCCGGCAGCGACAGCGTACGCAGCGCCTTGAGCTGGTGTTTCAGCGAACAGGGCGATGCCTGTCTCGGCGTCGAACTCACGCTGATGAGCGTGCCGCTGTGGCTGCGTCTGTCGCGTGTCGACGAATGCCACGCCTGGGTCGACCGCGGCCTGCGCTTCGAGGCCATCACGCCCCGCCAGCGCATGCTCTTGCTGACCCTCTCGGCCAGCGTCATGGCCCTGACCCGCGGTGCCGGGCAGTCGATCCGTGACGCCTGGCAGCAGGTGATCGAAGACGCCCGCATCCTCGGCGACACCGAGCATGAACTGCGCGGCCTGTGGGGCCTCTGGCACGACCACTGCTGCAGCAACCAGCACGCCGAGGCGCTGGACCTGGCCAACCAGTACATCCAGCTCAGCGAACGCACCGGCATCCTCGAGCGGCGCATGCTCGGCCGGCGCATGCGGGCAACGCCGCTGTTCCAGATGGCCGACTTCGATGGCGCCCGCCAGGCGATCAGCGAAGCCCTGAGTTTCCCGATGATGCCCCGCGCCCACGTCATCGACAGCCACTTCGACCAAGGTATCGCCGCGCGCTCGCTCAAGGCCCAGGTGCAGTTGCTGCAAGGCCAGGTCGGTCAGGCCCTGCTGACCATCGAGGCCAACGTCGAGGCGGCGTTGACCCAGCATCACCCGGCCAGCCTCTGGTACACCCTGAGCCTGAGCGCCATCCCCATCACCCTGCTGGTCGGCCACGAAAAGCGCAGCCGCGAGTTTCTTGCCCGTCTCAAAGAGAGCCTGGGGGGCCACGAGATGCCGGTATGGCGCCTGTTCGTCCGGTGCTTCGAGCACATCCTGCTGATCCGCCAGGGCAATGCCGAAGACGGCGTGCGCGGCCTGGGCGAAGCGCTCGACCAGCTCCATGCGATCGGCGACAGCCCGCTGTACAACCTGGTGCGCAGCGAGTACGCCCAAGGTCTGGCGCAACTGGGCCTGGAGCAATTGGCCATCGAGATCCTCGACCAGACCCTGGCCGTGACCGCCGCTCGCCAGGAACGCTGGTTCCGCCCCGAGCTGTTGCGCATCAAGGCCCAACTGCTGGCCAGGCCCGATTCGCCCGAACGCCAGGCGCAAGCCCAGGAGCTGCTCAACCAGGCCATGCAGGAGGCCCAGGAACAGGGCGCGCGCTTCTGGGCCGGACGCATCACCGCCACCCTCTCGCAGTTGACCAGCCAACCGGAGGAAGCCCCCAGGCGCACCAGCCAGGCCTGGGATCAGCGTCGTCAGGAGCGCCAGTTCAACACCCAGTTTTCACACACGTGAAACCTTGCTGTAACTTGCCAAGGTTGTGCGTTTCAAAGGTCGAGGTCGCCTAGGATCAGACTTCCATGAACCTTTGATGTCGGTCGCGCAACCTGGTCGCCCAGCAACGGAATCGTCTCGGGCTGCGGGGCTGCGCTTGCCGCCGCCCTCGCCCCGGACCGTGCAATGATCAACAGACCCGAAGCCCCCTCCAGCAGCAGCCCTTCCTCCCCCTCCGACACCGCCGACCTATTCGACAGCGTCCTCGACAAGGCCCGCCTGCTGCTCAGCGATCCGGGCGCGGACAAGACCTTCAAGCCCAAGGTCCTGGCGGCCAACGACGGCGGCGGCAGCGTGTCGCACGACAAGCCCGCCGATGCCGACAGCTACAAGGACATCACCGAGCTGCCGGAAACCCTCGATATCGGCAAGCTGAAGATCGTCGCCCAGGACAAGGACAACGGCGTCATCTACTTCGAGCACGGCGGCAACAAGTACCAGATCAGCGAGAAGGCCGCGCAGGACAGCCAGCCAGGCTACGAGACCTTCGAGAACCTGCGCTTCGGCCATGCCGTGCCGACCCGTGAAGACCGCGGCCCCGACCACGGCACCCAGCTCTACAACCTGCTCGACACCTTGGCCGACACCCAGGGCACACCAGCCCACGACCTGATCGTCGCCGGCCTCACCGACCCGGGCCAGTCGCTGCTGCGCAAGGACGACGGCGGCTTCCTGCTGGACAACATCCAGTCGGTGGAGCAAGCCACCGACGGCGTGCTCAAGGTCAAGCTCACCAACGGCCGCGAAGTCATCATCGCCGAGGGTATCACGCCCGAGGCCTATGCCGCCTACAGCGGCGCCGGCAAGACCCGTGTCGCACTGGACGAAGCCAAGGCCGCCGGCTACGAGCAGGTCACCGGCCTGCCCGGCGGCCTGGACGTGGACAAGCTCAAGGTGGTTTCCGAAGACAAGGACGCCCACGTCATCCTGTTCGAGCACGACGGCCACAAGTACGCGATCAGCCGCGACGACGCCAAGGCCCACGACCGCGGCTACGATTCGCTCGACAGCGTCCCCTCCGCCGCCGCCAACCAGCCCGCCCCGGAGAACCGCGGCAGCCAGCTGTACGACTTCCTGCACGCGCTGGACACGACCAAGGGCACGCCCGCCTTCGACTACATCAAGAACGCCCACAAGCTGCCCGACCAGCACCTGCAGACCCGTGCCGAGGGCACGCTGGGGATGAACGACATCAGCAAGGTCGATGCGCCCACCGACGGCATCCTGGTGGTCACCAAGGCCGACGGCAAACTGGTGGTGGTATCGCGCGACGTCTCCCCCGAAGCCTTCCTCGACTACAGCACCAAGGGCCAGACCCTCGCCGGTCTGGAAAAGGCCAAGGGCGACGGCTACACCAAGGCTGGCCCGGACGACTACCTGGCCTCGACCGAGGACATCATGAGCGTCGGCGGCATCGGCGACTACGGCCCGGGCCTGATCGCCTTCACCCAGCGCAAGCCCGGCGGCGAAGAGCAGAAGATCATCGTCTCGCAGTTCGACAACCCGCAGATGTTCGAACAGATCGCCGACTACCGCAGCAGCATTGCCGAGCAGGTCACCGACGTCGACAAGCTGCGCGCCGACCATGGCCTGCCGCCGCTCAAGGAAGTCTCGGTGGATGAGCTCGCCACCACCGAAAAGGACGATGACGGCCAGCCGTTGTCGGTACGCGACCTGGCCATCCGCGACCTGGTCGATGGCTACCGCGCCGGGATCAAGGACGGCAGCATTGCCAAGGACGACCCACGGGCCAAGCTGGTTCGGGCGCTGGAAGCCAAGAGCATGGCCGACCATGGCATGTCGATCATCCCTGAGCATGGCTTTGGCAACCATGGCAACGCCAGCGACCCGATCACCGTGACCTCGCGCGATGTGCGCGACGAGATCTTCGATGCCAAGGCCATCGATGCCCAGCTCGGCGAACTGCTCGGCGACCCGACCATCGTCGCCGACCTCAAGAGCAAGCACGATGCCGCCCTGGGCAAGGTCGAAGGCGGCTCGGCGAAAGTCGACGAAACCCGCCAGAAGCTGCTCGACAGCACCTCTTCGGAGAACTTCGTCAAGTACATCAACGACCTGCAGGCCAACGGCCAGACCGAGCTTGCCACCCGTGAAATCCGCAGCGCCTACGCAGGGCTCGCCGACATCGATCCGGCCAAGGCCGACCAGTTCCTGCAGAACCTGCAGATCGACGGCTACACCCTGGAGCTGGACAAGCTGATCGCCGACCCCAGCAAGATCTCCGACGACAACACCGCGCTGGCCACCACCGACCAGACCCTGCTCATGCTCCAGGCTCTCAAGGCCGGCGGCGACGGCATCCCGCGCAGGTCGCTGGCGACCTACGAGAAGTTCGTCGAGATGCTGCTCAAGGACAAGGACATGGCCACCGATTTCGGCAAGGTCATGAGCAACCTGGGCGACACCTGGCAGGCCAACGGCAAGATCACCCTCGACGACATCAACAAGGCGGTCAGCACCGAGCTGATGCCGAACCTGAGCGCGGAAAACCGTGGCGCCTTCGTCAAGACCCTGTCCTTCCTCAGCGACAATGGCGTGCTCGGCTCGATGGGCGGTGCGATCTCTCTGGGGCGGGCGATCTACCAGCTCGCCGGCAAGGGCGGCACGCTGGCCGACACCCCACGCGAGCGGGCCGGCATCGCCAACGACTTCATCGGCTTCCTCAGCACCGGTTCGCACTTCGCCACCCTCGGCACCAAGGCCTTCGACAAGGCGTTCGGCACCAACGCCTACAAGCTGATGGGCCTGGACCGCTCGGTGCCGACCATCTGGAGCAAGCCAGGCACTGCGGGGCCCGAGATCCCGCGCAGCGTGCAGGATGTGCAGAACCAGTACTACAACATCATCGACGACGCCATGGCCGACGGTAAGGATGTCGGCAAGGCGCTCAACGGCCAGCCGTTCGACGAAGCCACGATGAACAAGCTGCACCAGGGCATCGAGAGTGGTATCGAAAAGCGTGGCGGCGTGGTCGGCGCAGGCAAGATCGCACGCTTCGCCGGCAGTGCGATCAAGGTCATCGGCGCCGGAGCCGACGTGGTCGGTGGGGTGATCGGCGTGGTCATGGGTGGCCTGACCATCCGCGACGGCGTGCGCGAGAAAGACCCGATCAAGATCGCTTCCGGTTCCTTGTCGGTCGCAGGTGGCGTCAGCAGCCTGTTCGGTGCAGCCGGCAGTGTCGCCGGGGTGTTCGGTGTCACCGGGCGCCTGGTGCCCTTGCTCGGGCCGGTGGGGTTCCTGTTCTCCGGGGTGTTCTCCTTCGTCGGTGCGATCCTCAACGACGTCAAGTCGCACAAGCTGCACAAGATCTCGCTGCAGAACTGGGACCAGATCCAGGACTTCAAGCAGGACGGCCTGCTCAAGCCCAACGGCGACGAGGCTTATGTGTGGCTGCAGACCTACCTTTCCGATTGGGGCCAGCGCGACGCGCCGGGCGATCGCAGCATCTTCGACTTCCGCAAGGAAGAGTGGGATGCACGCTCGAGCATCCGCGGCGACCATCGCGTCGATCATCCGGATTACATCGGCGACGGCAACAACCGCCGTTCGGAAGACTACAAGTACTCGCTCAAGCCCTCGGACTGGATCGACGACAACGGCAACATCATCTCGATGGTCGGTGATGGTTATGGCGGGCCGTACAAGCCGGTGGACAACGGCTGATCAACCCTTGCCTTGTGGAGCGGCGGTTCGCCGCTCCACAAGGGCCACACTGCCTCTGTAGGAGCGGGCTTGCCCGCGAACACCGGCATAGCCGGTGCCATGCATCGCGGTGTTCCTTTCGCGGGCAAGCCCGCTCCCACAGGGTGGCATGGCATCGGCGGCTCCGGTGTTCGCGGTGACAAGAGCCGCGCTATCTCTGCCGGGGGCTTAGATCAACCGCGCAGCCACCAGCAGATCCGCCACGGCCTGGAAGGTGCTGTCCGGCACCGGATCCCCCGCCACGGTGCGCCGGGCAAGCTCGGCCGCCAGGCGGGCATCCATGGCATGGGCGATCCCCAGTTGCGCAGCTTCGCCAAGCATCCGCGCGCTGTCCTCAGGCTCGGCCTGGCACACCACCACCGGCACCGGCGTCTCCCCGCGCACGTAGCGCAAACCCACCACCCAGCCACCGGCCACACCCACCATCAACGACGCCCGGCCCAACCCCAGCTTGGTCGCCATGGCCTGCATCTCCTGGCGCTGGCGGCGCAGCTCGCGCTTGATCAACGGATCGCCATCGATATCCTTGCGCTCGCGCTTCTGCTCGCTGCGGGTCATGCGCATGTCGCGGCCGAACAGCCAGCGCTGCATCAGCACATCCGCCGCACCCAGCACCAGAAACGCCGCCAGCACCGTGAACACCAGCGGCTTGAGCACCAGCAGGAAGGTCGACTGCAGGCACTCAGGCCCACACCGCGACGACTCCATCAGCGCCTGCAGCGCATGGCGCCCGACCACGTAGAACGCCAGCCCCAGCAAGTGCACCTTGACCAGGCCCTTGAGGAACTCCACGACGTTGCGCATGGCGAAGATGCGCTTGAAACCCTCGGCCGGGTTGATGCGCTTGAAATCCGGCTTGAGCGGCTCGACCGAGAACACCAACCCGCGCATGGTCACCAGGTTGGTCAGCACCACGGCTGTCACCGTCACCGCCATCACCGGCAGGGTGATGCCGATCAGCAGTTGCTCGGCGGTATCGAGCAGGCGCGGCCACACCGTGGCGAAGGGTTCGATGTAGATCTGCGCGGTCAGGTCCACCAGCGCCGTGACCTGCGCCTTGGCCCGTGGCGCCAGGATGGCGATGCACAGGGTGCAAAGCAGGATCACCACCCCCGACACCAGGTCCTGGCTCTTGGCGACCTGCCCCTTCTTGCGTGCGTCCTTGAGTTTCTTGTCCGTTGCCGGCTGCGACTTCTCTTCGCTGGTATCAGCCATTCCCCCCCTCCACCAGGCTCTGCAGCACCCCGACCGTGCCGCGGAATTCCGCAAGCTGATCGAGCATCAGCGGCACCAGGAAGCCGATGTAGACCACCATCAGAATGGTGAAGAACAGGTTCTTCACCGGCAGCGACAGGTCGAAGATGTGCAGGCTCGGCGCCATGCGCGAAAGGTAGGCGAGCATCAGGTCGGTGATCAGCAACGAAATCAGCAACGGCGACACCATCAGCACCCCGATGCGCATCACCTGGTCGAGGATCGACAGCACCGCCGTCAGCGCGGAACCGGCGAACAACGGCGTGAACTGGGTCACCGGCCATAACTGGTAACTGTGCAGGTAGCCATCGACCATGAGGATGAAGCCACCCGACATGAAGTACAGCGCGATCAGCATCACCGTGAGCAAGGTCGCCATCACCCCGGATTCACCCGACGACAGCGGATCCACCAGTTGCGCCATGGTCGAGCCACGCTGCAGGTCGATCAGCTCCCCCGCCACTTCCGCGGCCCAGAACGGGATGCCGAACAACAAACCGACCACCAATCCGACCAGGAACTCCTTGATCAACAAGCCCGCCAGCCAGAACCCGCCAAGCTCGGGGGTAGCGGTGAAGGCCGAGAACACCGGCAGGAACATCGGCACCGAGATCGCCACGGCGGCGCAGGTGCGGATCATCCCGGTCAGGCCCAGACGGTTGAAGGCCGGGGTGATCACCACTACGCCCATGGCGCGGGCCGTGGAGAGCGCGGCCGAACTGATCACCGGGTAGGCGATCTCCAGGAAGGCATTGACGAAACCTGCGTCCATGCCCGGTCAGCGCGTCCACAGCGCGAAGTTGTCCAGCACCTGGTTGCCCAGCCCCATCACCTGCCCGGCCAGCAGCGGGCCGACGAAGACGATCAGCAGCAGCACCGCCACCAGCTTCACCACCTGCGGCAGGGTCTGGTCCTGGATCTGCGTCAGCGCCTGCAACAGGCCCACGCTCAGGCCGACGATGATCGCCACCCCCAGCGCTGGCGCCGACAGCAGCAACACCGTCATCAGCGCCTGCTTCATCAACGAAAGGAACACGTCCTGGCCCATCGGCTCAGCTCCCGTAGCTCAGAATCAGACCATGCATCAAGCGCGACCAGCCGCTCAGCGCAACGAAGAGGAACAGCTTCAGCGGTATCGATATCAAGGTCGGCGACACCATCGACATGCCCATCGCCATCAGCACGTTGGACACCAGCAGGTCGACCACCAGGAAGGGGATGTACAGCAGGAATCCGATCTCGAACGCCCGCGTCAGCTCGGAGCTGACGAACGCCGGGATCAGCACCACCAGGTCGTCGTCACGCAGCTCGGCGCGGGCCTCTTCGGACCACACGTTCTGCGTGGCCTGGACGAAGAAGCCGCGCTCGCTCTCGTTGGCGAAGCGCGACAGGTGCGCCTGCAAGGGCGGCCTGATTGCCTCGCCCAACGCCTTGAGCTGCTCGGCGTTCTCCAGTTGCAGGCCATGACTCTGCGCCGCGCGGTACATGTCGCCGATCACCGGCGTGGTGACGTACACCGACAGGATCAGCGCGATGCCATAGAGCACCAGGTTCGGCGGGGTCTGCTGCACACCCAGGGCGTTGCGGATCAGGAACAGCACCACGGAGATCTTCAGGAACCCGGTCAGTGTCACCACCGCCAGCGGAATCAAACCGATGGAGGCGACGACCAGGATGATCTCGATCAGGTTTGGCTGGTAGCCACTCATGATGCGGCAAAGCTCAGCAGGCGCACGCCCAGGCCGTCGCCGATCTTCACCAGTTGGCCCTGGCCGACGCGGCGGCCGTTGATCATCAGGTCGACGCCTTCGTGCATGCGCGGCGCCAGCTCCAGCACGCTGCCCACGCCCAGCTCGCGCAGTTGCGCGAGGCTCAACTCGACGCTGCCGACCTGGCAGACCAGTTTCAGTTGCAGCTCGTCAAGGCTGCTGTCCAGGCTCGGCCCGGTGCCCTGTTCGCTCATGTGTCGCTCCTTCAAGGCAAGCGCGGTGATAGGGGGTTCGATTAGCTGCAGGCGTTGTCCGTCGCGCTGCACACGGGCTTGCCACTGGTCGTCCAGTTGCAGGCGCAGGTGATCGTCCGGCCAAGGATCGAGCATGACCACATCGCCCGGCAGCAGGCTGCGCAGCTCGGCCAGGCTGAGCCAGGCTTCGCCGCCGTCGACGCCCAGCGTCAGCACCAGGCCACCGAGGTCGTGGGGCATGGGCGCGGCATGCTGCTCCAGCAACACGGCAATCTCGGCCCAGGTCGCGGCATCGCAGCGCAATTGCACCGCCAGCGCGCTGTCACCCAGGCGTACCTCCAGGCCAAGGCTCAGTGGCGCCAATTCGACGCACTGCGTGAGCGCGCGATCGAGCACGTGGATCGGCTGCGCGAACAGGTGCTCCAGCGGCGCGATCAGCGTCAGCAGCGCCTGCTCCAGCAACAGCGCCGCGGGCAGGCTCGGCAACGCCAACCCCTCGGGCAAGCCGAGCAGATCGAGGGCACGGGCCGGCACGTGCAGTTGCACGGGCGAGTCGCCCAGCGACAACCACAACTCAAGCTGGGGTTCATCCATCGCCGCACCGCTCGACGCCCAGGCGACACTCAGCGGCGCCCCGCCCAACTGTCCCTGCCAGGGCTGGCGCGGCCGATGCAGGCGCTGGTGCAGGGCCTGCCACTGCGGGTCAAGGCGCTCCAGGCTATGCTCGAAGGCCAGCGCGTCGGCGAGCACCTCGGTGGTCTGGAGGGTCAAGGCGTGAGATCCAGCAAGGGTGCAAACAGGTCTTCGCCCTCATCCTGCGCTTCCCCGATACGGCGCTCGCCCAAGGCGTGGTCTTCGACCAGGGAGTCCCAGGCATCGGCCTGGCGCTGACGAGCGACATGGGCCTGACGCAGGCTCTCCTGGGCCTGCTCCTGCTGCTGGTGGTAGTCGTGGGCCTCGTCCAGGTTGCCCAGCAACGTCTCCTGTTCGTCCTCCAGCTCCGACAGGTGCACCTGCGCAGCGAGCCAGGCCTTGACCGACAGCCCCTCGCTGAAGCGACCGTAGAGTTTTTCTGCCTCGAGCGCGGAGGTCTCCCGCGCCAGGCACAGCCGCTGGCGGGCATCGTCGAGGGCGGCATGGGTTTCGCGGCAGAGCTGGCGCTGGGCGGCCAGTTGTGCGGACGCCCGTTGTTCACGCAATTGGCGCAGGGTCTGCAGGCTTTTCAATTCATGACTTTTCATGGGCGCTCCTCTCTCATGCCAGCACCTTGCGCATGTGTTCCAGGGTTTGTCGGGCGCCGCTCGGCTCCGCCGCCGACTGGCGCAGGAAAGCTTCGATAGCGGCGTGGCGGGCGATCGCTTCGTCCGCGAGTGGGTCGCTGCCGGCAGCGTATTCACCGATGCGGATCAGCATTTCGATATCGTTGCGCCGCGCCATCAGCTCACGCATGCGCATGGCCAGCTGGCGTTGCTCAGGGCTGGCGACCTGCTCCATCAGGCGGCTGCGGCTGCGCAGCACATCGATGGCGGGAAAATGGTTGCGCTGGGCCAGCTCGGCGCTGAGCACCACATGGCCGTCGAGAATCGAGCGCGCCTCCTCGGCCACCGGATCGGTCGCGGCGTCACCTTCGGTGAGCACCGTGTACAGCGCCGTGATGCTGCCCCGGGCAGCGGGGCCGGCGCGCTCCAGCAGGCGCGGCAGGGCCGAGAAGAACGACGGCGGGTAACCGCGGCGGGTCGGCGGCTCGCCCACCGCCAGGCCGATCTCGCGCTGGGCGCGGGCAAAGCGGGTCAGGCTGTCCATCAGCAGCAGTACGTTGCGGCCCTGGTCGCGGTGATACTCGGCCAGCACCGTTGCCACGTAGGCGGCGCGGGCACGCTCGGCGGCCGGGCGATCGGAAGTGGCGACCACCGCCACGGTGCGCGCGCGGGCCTGGGCATCGAGCTGCACATCGAGCAACTCGCGCACCTCGCGGCCACGCTCGCCGATCAGGCCGATCACCACCACGTCGGCATCGGTGTTGCGCACCATGCTGGCGAGCAGCGAAGACTTGCCCACCCCCGGCTCGCCGAACAGGCCCATGCGCTGGCCGCGGCCCAGGGTCAGCAGCCCGTCGATGGCGCGAACCCCCACCGACAGCGGATCGACGATCACTTGTCGGGCGAAGGGTTCGGGGGGCTCGGCCTGCAGCGGATAGCGGCGCATCGGCCCCAGCGGCGGCTGGCGATCACCATCGAGGTAATCGCCCATGGGGCTGATGACACGCCCCAACTGGCCATCGCCCACACTCACCCCCAGCGCCTCGCCGGTGGCGGTGATCTCGGTGCGGGTCGACAAGCCTTCGAGCGAGCCGATCGGCGAGAGAATCGCCTCGTCGCCATCGAAGCCGATGACCTCTGCCGCCAGGGCGCGACCACTGGACGGGTCGTGCAGGCGACACAGCTCGCCGATGCGCACGCCGGCGACGCTGGCGCGCAACAGCACACCACGAATGCTGCGAATGGTGCCCTTCATCGGCCGTGGCCGGGCATCGCCCAGGCGCGCGTGCAGGCGCGGCAATACATGCTCCAGGCTCACGGCGTCACCTCGGCGAACGGCAACAGGCTGCGGCGCAGCGCCTGCAACTGGGCGTCCAGCCCCAGTTCCACCGAACCGACCGGGCTGCTCAGGCGAGCCTGACCGGGCTGCAATTGATCATCGGACTCCACGGCAATCGCCGCCAGGCCATCCGTTTCGCCGTGCATGCGTCGGCGCACGGCCTCCACTTCCAGGCGCGGCACGAACAGCGTCAGCGCCTGGTCCTGGCGAAACGCAACCAGCGCCTTGCGCGTGCACAGCACGATACGCTCGGCGTCACCCAAGCTCTCCAGCACTTCGCGGGCGATGCCCAGGGCCAGGTCAGCCAGGCTGTTTTCCAACCCTGCCAGATAGGCCTCGACCTTGGCGGCAGTGTCGGCCAGCAACTCGCTGACCGCCTCGGCGCCCTTGGCACGGCCGAGCTCGAAACCGTCGGCACGGGCCTGCTCCAGCCAGCGTGCGCTGTCTTCCCGGATACGTTCGGCCTCATCGCGGGCGGCCTGCAGGTAATCGCGTCCATCGGTCCAGGCCTGGACCTCGGCGGCACGCAGGATGCGCGATGCCGGACGGCTGGGCAACTGACTCATTGCACGCTCTCCCGGTTCTCGGACAACGGCATCAGCAAGGCGGCGACCCGACGCACGATGCCAGGGTCGGCCAACGATGCCGAACCTTCCGCCACAGGCAGCGGCAAGCGCAGTTGCAGCCAATCGCGCAGGTCGGCGGGCTGCTCGTCGAACCAGGCCTGCACGCAGCGCGCACCGTCGTGGTCGATGGCGGCCAGCAGATCGTCAGGCTGGCGCAACAGGTCCATTGCCCCGCCCCACTGGCGGTGAGCAATGGCCAGGCCGAAGACCTCATGCCCAAGCCCCTGGCGCAGGTGCTCGACCACCTCGCGACGGATTTCCCGGCCCAAGGTCGCACCATGCCAGATGGCCCCGCACAGGCGCGGCAAACGGGCGAAATCCTGCGGCGCCAGCAGCAATACCGGCAGGTCCTGCTCGGTTGGATGCGACACCTGATCCAACGGCTGCAACTGGAAATGCGCCAGCATCAACGCCTGCAAGCGCGCCTGGAAACGCGGCGACTCGATCAATACCTGGATCTGCGCACCGGCGACGTTCTCGGCGAAACAGCGCCGCAGGTGCCGCCGGTCGACAAAGGCCAGAGGCTGCCCCAGCAGGGCCTGCCATTGGGGCATCAGGCTCATGGCGCCTCCGACAGGCTGTACAGCGCACGACCACGACGCTGCTGCCAGTGCCGCCAGCCCAACAGCCCGGCCAGGGCCAGCACCACCAGCAGGCTGCCACCGAGCAGCAGACGCGCGCGGGACGCATCTTGTTCGAGCATCCAGATGCCCATCACGCTGACCAGGCGCGGCTGCCCCTCGTCTTCGCTCCTGGGGGCTGCGGCCTTGATCGCGGTCACCGACACACCGTCATAGCTGAGCCCGGAAATGCCGTTGGCGACCAGGGTCTTGATCTGCGGGATCAGCGGATTGATGTCGGTGTTGGCGTCATAGCGCACCAGCACCGAGGCCGACGACGGGGAAATCACCCGCTTGAGCAAGTCGTTGTCCGGCAGCACCACATGCACCCGCGCCGACACGATGCCGTCGATCTGCGAGACGCTGTGCGACAGCTCTTCGCTCAGGGCGTAGACCATCTGCGCACGCTCCTGCACCGGCGAGGACACCAGGCCGTTGCTCTTGAACACTTCGCCCAGATTGGAGAACGACTGCCCCGGCAGCCCGGCCTCGTCGAGACGGGCCATGGCGTCGGCAAAGCGACGCTCGTCCACCACGATCTTCATCTGGCCGTTGTCCTGGACCTTGCGCGAGGCCGGGATGCCGTCGCGCAGCAACACCGCGAGCATGGCATTGGCCTCGCGCTCGCTGAGGTTGCTGTACAAGTCCATGTCACAGGCCTGCAACAGGCTGGCCAGGGCGACGACGATCAGCACACGCAGGGCTCGCCAACGACGGGTCATCGATTCATTGTCCTTTGAGCAGGGTGTTGGCGGAGCCGGAAACCTGGGTCGCGCCACGTACCACCATCTGGGTTTCGATGGAGTAGTCGAACATCCGCCCAAGCGACTGGACGATGTTCGCGACCTGGGTATCACCGACCTTGGGCGCGCCCTCGGCGCCGGTGGCCACGAACGGCGACGGGCCTGCGGCCGGGGTCGACGATGGCATCGCCGGGCTGCCGTGACTGAGTGACTCGGCCCGAGCGCTGAAGGTGCGCGAGCGGTCGATGAAGCCGTCCAGGCGCTGCATCAGGCTTTCACCGATCTGGTGAGGGCTGGCACCTTCAGGCATGCCCTTGGCACTGTTGGCCATGTTTTCGAAGAGGTTCTGGGAGGCACCGAGCCCCCCTTGTCCTCCTGACGGCGGCAGTGCCGCCGTGGTCGCGAGACTGGCTGTCATGGCCGTTTACTCGTCGTCGTCCGAAGACTGGGCTTCGTTCAGCATTTCCTGGGCCTTGGGCATGATGATGAACTGCCCGCCGATCAGCACGGCCTGGTTCACCAGCGCCTCCTGGAAGCTTGGATCGTCGGAGGCGTCCTGGGACTTGTCGAGCGCCGCATCGAAGCGCGCTTCGGCGCTGCTCGGGGTGCTGCCGGGGGTATCGATCGGGGTAACGGCCATGGGGCTTCTCCTGGGTGGTTTTTCAGTGATCGCTGACGCTGGCGCCGCGGAACACCCGGATACTCCGGGAGGCTGCGGACGTCGCGACGGGCTGGGGTCGGTTGTCGAGGTGCTGCTGGATCATGTTCAGGTAGGCAGGCGGTCCGGAAACCAGCAGTTCGTCGCGCTCGGCGCCAGGGCGCAGCGACAACTGGCGGCCGTACACATCGAGGCTTTGCAGGTAGTCGCGCAACTGCTCCAGGTCCAACCCGGGCTGGCGACGGAACAGGCGCGTGGCCACTTCATCGTTGCTATTGATGTAGAGCACGTTGCCGTCGTAGTACCAACCCAGCGCGTTGCTGTCGCACAGCTGGGTGAGGAAGTCGCCGGCAGTGCTGCTGCGCAACGGGCTGCGGGCCTTGCCTCGGACCTTGTCGGACACCACCACGACCAGCTCCAGGTTCTGCCCGAACTCGCTCAGGGCGCCGCGCAGGTCCTGGTCGACGAGGGCATAGGCGTAGGGTTGGGCGAACCAGTCGGGCTCGTCCTTGCCCTCGTCGCTGCGCACCGGCAACGACAGCAGAACCAGCAGCAGGGTGGTGAGCCAGAGCAGGCTACGCATGGGCGATTACCTCCCTGGCGCGGCTCACAGCTGTGAAATCGTATGAAGCGCAGTCGAAATCACACATCAAGTCGCTAGAATGGCCACTCAGTCGTCCGCTCGAGTCCTGCCCATGCCCAAGCGTTTGCCGTCCACCCTGCTTCTGATCGCCAGCACCTTGCTCGGCGCCTGTACCAGCCAGCCGAACCGTAGCGATGATGGCTACGATCGCCTCATGCACCTGGCCGGCGATCTGCAGCAGCGCGGCGATGCCGCCTCGGCTGCGGCGCTCTACCAGAATGCCGCCCAGCAACCTGGGCGCCATCCCGAAGCGTGGCAGAAGCTGGGCGACACCACGCTGGCCGCAGGCGACGCGCGCGCAGCCGAGCGGGCCTACCAGCAGGCGCTTGAACTGCAGCCGGACAACCTCGACGCCTTGCTGGGGCTGGGCAGCGCCCAACTGCGCCAGGGCAAGCTGGAGCGTGCGGTCACGTCCCTGACCCAGGCGGCCGAGCGTGGCAACAGCGCCGATGCCTGGAACCGCCTGGGTATCGCGCAGATCCTGCGCGGCCAGGCAGAGGCCGCCCAACGGGCCTTCAGCAAGGGGTTGGCGCTGGCACCGGACAACCTCGACACCCGCTGCAACCTGGCCCTGGCCTACGCCCTCGGCGGTCAGGCGCAACGGGCCCTGGACACCGTGCGCGTGGTCGGCCAGTCGCCGCGTGCCCTGCCCCGGCACCAGCGCAACGAACTGCTGGTCACCGTACTGGCCGGCCGCGAGCAGGATGTCGCCGGCCTGCCCCTGGACGATCTCTCCGCCAGCGAACGCCAGACGCTGCTGAACGAAGCCCGGCGCATCAAGGCGATCCCGGATGCCCAGGCCCAGGCCCGCGAGCTGGGCCTGGTGGACGGTCGCTAGCACCTGCACATGCGCGCGTTTCATTGCTTCTCCTGGCGATCGGCGCGCGCTTGCTGCTCATCCTGGCGTCGACGCAGCTCGGCGCGATCATAACCCTCGATGTAGACCTGTGCGGCGCGCCCCACGGGCGCCGCCATGGCCGGCCCGGTCGGCCGCCCCTGAGCCAGGTCGTCCGGCTGCTCGACCATGCGCATCAGCGTGAGGTTGTTGGCGCAGCCTGGCGGCAGCAGTGGCACGAAGTCCTCGTCCAGGCCGAAGTCATCCTTGCTCGCCGGTTTCAGGCATTCCACCGGCAGGATCTCGGTGCTGCCGTTGGCCAGTGTCTTGTGCTGAAAATCAGGTGAGTAGGAGACCGGCTCCAGGTGCGTCTGGCAGCCAGCCAGCAGTGCCAATGGCAACAGCCAGCAGCGCCCGGCGGGGGCGCTGATCATCGACATGGAAAAGATCGATTTCATGGTCGCTCCCGGTCAGTTCATGTAGAAGCCGAACTTGCCGCCACTGCGTGGCCCCGCCGAAGCGGTCGCAGGGCCCGGCAGGGCATCGAGGGGCGTGGCCAGGTCGCGCTCGCGGGTCGGCTGCACCAGGTACGGGGTGATGAGGATCACCAGTTCAGTCTCGTTGCGCTGGAAACGCTTGGAGCGGAACAGGTTGCCCAGGATCGGCATGTCGCCGAGCATCGGCACCTTGTCCATGTCCTGGCTGCTTTCGCGCTGGAACAGGCCGGCAATGGCGAAGGTCTGGCCGCTGCCGACCTCGACCCGGGTATCGGCGCGTCGCACGCGGAACGACGGCACCCGGTAGCCGTTGACGTCAGTGGTGTCCGAGCCCATCAGGCTGCTGACCTCGGGGCGCACCTGCAAGGCGATATGGCCGTTGGGCAGCAGCGTCGGGCTGAACAGCAGCGAGACACCGAAAGGCTTGTACTCGATGCCCACGAGATCACGGTTGACCGGCACCGGCACGGGGATCTCACCGCCCGCCAGGAAGCTTGCGGTCTGCCCGGTCATGGCGGTGATGTTCGGCTCGGCGAGGATCTGCAGCACGCCATTGCTCTGCAGGGCTTCAAGCATCGAGTCGATGTTCACGTTGCCCGAGCTGAGGCCGGCGCTGATGACATTCGATGCACCGCTGGCGGCGTCGGCGGCGAGGCGACCACCGGTGATCAAGCCAAAGGAAAAGGTGCCGTTGTTGAACAGTGCGTTCCAGCTCACCCCGTAGCGCAGCAGCTCGGAACGCGAGACTTCGGCAAAGCGCACGCGGATGTTGACCTGGGCAGAACCGGCATAGGTTGCGGCGTTGACCGCTGGTACCGGGCTCTGGTTGTCGAGCAATGCATTGAGGTCACTGGCTTCGCCGACATCCCTGACCAAGCCCTTGGCCACCAGCTGGTTACCCACGGCGCTGACCTGGGCGCCGCTGGCTGGATGCAGGTCTTGCAGCGGACGGCTGACGCTCTGGGTCGCGTTGTTCACCGACAGGTTCAAGGCCGCCAGTTGCTTGCCCGCATCGTCCAGGGCGATCAGGCTGGTCTGCCCTGGCGCCTTGCCGAACACGTAGATCACCCCGTCGGACACCACTTGCAGGTCGGCGATGCCCGGCTCGGCAACCAGCACCGAGGCCACCGGCGCCTTGAAATGCAGCACCCTGCCCTCGCCCGATGCCAGGTCCAGGCGACCGTGGCTGCCCACTGCGATCTCGTCGGCGCAGGCCAGCAACGACAGCAGCATGCCGGCCAGACCCAGCCACAAACGGTAATGAAACACAGCGCCGATGCGTGATGAACCGATCATGAAGCACTCGCCAGAGAAGTGACCGAAGCGCCGCTGGTGGAGCGGCGTTGAGAGGTGTCGCCAAGTTCGAGGGTGCCCACGGCCTGCAGGTTGTATTCACCGGCCAGCTCGCGGAACGACAGCACGGCCAGCTCCATGTCGCCACGCAGCACCAGGCGGCGCAGGTGGCGGCGCAGTTCCGGGTGCACCAGCAGTACGCTGGTGCGGTCTTCGGGCAGGCGCTCGCAGGCCTGGCGCAGTTGCAGCATCAAGGCGCGGCTGACCTGCTCGGGAATCGCCTCGCGGCCACCGTCCTGACGGCGCATGCCGGTGCGCAACTGCTGCTCCAAAGCCGGCGCCAGCACCAGGGCGCTGATCACCCGGTTGCGGTCGGCATATTGGTGGCTGATCTGTCGGGCCAGGGCGGCGCGCAGGTGCTCGGCCAGGTGCGCGGCGTCGGCATCGCGCCCACCCCAGTCGACCATGGCCTCAAGCAAGGCGCGCTGGTTGCGGATCGACACACCCTCTGCAACCAGGTAGCGCAGGGCTTCGGCCATGCGCTGCAACGACAGGTTGCGCAGCACTTCCTTGATCAGCTCGCCATAGCTGCCCTCGATGCTTTCCAGCAGCGCACGGGTCTCCTGGATGCCGAGAAAATCTGCCGCGTAGCGGCGCAGGGTGCGCTCGACCGTCGCCCGAAGGACTTCCTCGGGGAGCATGAAGCCGATGCCCGCCTGTTCCAGACGCTCCTGGTACTCACGAGCGATCCAGTGGGCGCTGCGCGCAGCCAGGGGCGAGTCGGCTTCGATCATCGGGATGTCGAGCAACTGCACATTGACCGGGTCGTCCCTGAGCAGCAGGCAATCGGCAGGCAGTTCACCTTCGCTCACCGGCACGCCTTCAAGTTCGATGACGAAGCGCTGGGCGGCGCTCTTCGCGTCCACATGCACGGCGGCCAAGGGCACATCGATGCCGAGCTCGCCACGGATCTCGTGGCACAGCGCCTCGAAGCGCTGGCGCAGCGGCTGCTCCGGCGCACTGGCCGCAAGGCCCGGCCCCATGACCAGGAGGATGCGGCAGTTGAGCGGCTTGCTCGCCGACACGCTGGGCTCCACCGCTGGCACCTGGGGTTCATCCTCGGCCTCCGGCGCTTGCACCGGCTCAGCCTGCTCGGCCGCCTGGCGACGCTTGAGGTAGAACGCCGAGCCAGCCAGCACTGCGGCAAGCACGAAGAACACCGCCGCCGGGAAGCCCGGCAGCAGGCCGATGCCCAGCAGGATCAATGCCGTGAGGAACAAGGCACGATGGCTGGCGCCCAACTGGCGAATGATCTCCGTCCCCAGGTCACCGCTGGCGCCGTCGCTGTTGACGCGAGTGACCACGGTGCCGGCCGCCACCGAAATCAGCAGCGCCGGAATCTGTGCGATCAGGCCATCACCGACGGTCAGCAGCGAATAGGTGTGCACTGCGGTGCCGAACGGCATGTCGCGCTCGACCATGCCGATCAGCATGCCGCCCAGCAGGTTCACCGCGAGGATCACCAGGCCGGCGATGGCGTCGCCCTTGACGAACTTCATCGCACCGTCCATGGCGCCGAACATCTGGCTTTCACGCTCCAGGCGCGAACGACGGCGACGGGCTTCGGCCTGGTCGATGTCGCCATTGCGCAGGTCGTTGTCGATGCTCATCTGCTTGCCGGGCATGGCATCGAGGGTGAAGCGCGCGGCCACCTCGGCAACCCGCTCGGCACCTTTGGTGATGACCACGAACTGCGCCACGGTGATGATCAGGAACACCACCAGGCCGACCACCACTTGGCCTGCGATGACGAAGTCACCGAACGCCTGGACGATATGGCCGGCATCGCCGTGCAGCAGGATCAACCGCGTGGTGGTGATCGACAGCGACAGGCGGAACAGGGTGCTCAGCAGGATCAGCGGCGGCAGCGCCGAGAACTCCACCGAGTGGTTGATATAGAAGGCGACGATCAGGATCAGCATGCTCAGGGCGATGTTCAGGCCGATCAGGCCGTCGACCAGGTAGGTCGGCAGCGGGATGATCATCATCGCGATGGCCATCAGCATGAACGACACGATGATCACGTCGGTGCGCTGGGACGCCGCCCGCGCCAGGCCGTTGAGGCGATCGAGCGGGCTCATCGGGCGGCCCTGCGTGCACTGAGGTAGCGCTTGAAGCA
The DNA here is from genome assembly GCF_001320965.1 of Pseudomonas sp. NBRC 111143. Classification (NCBI taxonomy): domain Bacteria; kingdom Pseudomonadati; phylum Pseudomonadota; class Gammaproteobacteria; order Pseudomonadales; family Pseudomonadaceae; genus Pseudomonas; species Pseudomonas sp. NBRC 111143. The sequence goes on from NZ_BCBT01000017.1 coordinate 20,552, forward strand.
CTGGCGCGCCTCGTCCTTGCGCCCACCGCGCCACAGCGCATGGCTGCGCAGCAGCAACAGGCCGGGTGACTCGCCTTCCTGCTCGGTGAGGCGGTCGAGTGCGTTCAGGGCGCGGCTGGCGTTGCCGCTGTCGGTGAAGGCCATGGCCAGGTAGCGCAGCAGCGTGCCGTCCTGGGGGGCCATCTGCGCGGCGATCAACAGCATCACCAGCGCGCGCTGGGGCTGACCGCTGCGGCGGTAGAGGTCGCCCAGGCCCTTGAGCAGTTCGATGCTGTCGTGTCGTTCGCGGGACATCATGGTTCCTGCACCTCGGCGCGTTGCTGCTCCAGGGACTGGCGCAGATGGATCTCTTCACGAAGCAGGTCTTCGGCCAGCTCGCGGATCTCCGGTTCGGCATCCAGCGACGGCATGACTTCGTCCAGCAGGTACTGCAACAGGTCCAGCGCGCGGGTGCCGCTGAACAGGTCCGGGTTGATCTCCTCGCCGGCACAGGCTTGCTCGAGCTCTGCGCGCAGCGAACGGCGGCCAGCGACTTCACGCTTGCCCAGCAGCGCATCGAAGCGGGCGTTCGGGCGCGCCTGCAGCGGGCGTACGGCCTCGACGGAGGCGGTCTTTTCGGTGGAAGACGGCAACAATGGCCGCGGTTCGATCCTCATGCTCGGTCCTATAAGGTCAGGGTGAAGCGTTCTTCACCCCTGGCCAGGATCACCTGGTCGCTGTCGATACGTTCCAGCATCCAGCCGTCGGCCAAGGCCGCGCCGGGATAGAGGCGCTTGCCGCTTTCGCTGATCACATAGGGGTTGTTGCCGAACCACACCGCCTGGAAGCGCACCCGTGGACGGGCGATATCGGCCTGGGCGGTGACCGTGCTGTGCAGCATCACCTGCTGGCCGTAGCGCTGGTCGTAGTCCTGGCGTACGGCGAGCCAGCGCGCCTTCTGCGTCAGGTCCAGGCGCCCCTCGGCCACCAGTTGCCCGCCTGCTTCGCTGAGCCGTACGCCTTCCAGGCCGTTGGCCAGCAACTGCTGCCCCAGCCATTGATGGGCCTGCGCCAGCGAAGGCAGCTGCGGCGCGCGCGGTACGGGGGTCACACTGGCGGCCAGGGGCTTGGGTGGCTCGCCACGCATGGCGTAGGCGAAGGCGCAGATCAGCATCAGGCCCAGCGCCAGCGCGACGTGGGTGCGGGTGAATGCCGAGGCGTGCTGGGGCTGTGCGATTGCGGCAGCGGCGCGCGCGGGCTGTTCGTGCTCCAGGCTCAACTGCGCCTCGCCCAAGGCGATACGCAGCGGCAACTGAGCGCGATAACCGCTGCCGAGCGGAACGATGATCGCCCGCCCCTGCGGGTCTTCGACCCGCACTTCGCCGCCCACGGCCTCGACTGCGACCTTGCCGTCTGCCAGGCGCAATACCAGATGACGGGGCTCGACGCCCGGGTCATTGAGAATGAAGTCGGCATCAGGTGTGCTGCCGAAGGTGTACTGGGTGCCGTCCAGACTGATCCGGCCACCCTGGTGCAGACCCTGGGTGACGCTGAGTACCGGCTTGGAGGCTGTCGCGCCACCGGTGACGGCGGCCAGAGCGGTAAGGGCTGTCATGGGCGGGGCACCACCGTGAATACCACGGGCAACGGCCATTCAGGCCCTTGCCGAAAAATGCGTCGTTGCAAGACATGCGGGCGGAGCAACCCCCGCCCGCAAGGCACAACGTCAGTTCTGCGGACGCTGTTTGGTGGCGTCGAGCTCAGCCTTCTTGGCAGTGGTCAGCTCGGTGATCTGGGCCGACTTCTCGATGGCCATGTTGAAAGTGGCTTCCATCTTGGCGATTGCTGCGTCTGCGCCGCCACCGCTGCTTGCTGGAGGTACGTTGCTCATGGTGATACTCCTTCAGGATAGGGATTCGTAAGAAGCCGCTTTGAGGCGGGTAGAAGTCCGTGCAAGACAGCGACCGAAGGGGATGTAGGCAGTCGCTTTCCAACACGGGGCCCATGTTAGGCAATGAATATTCGCCACTGCTGTGAAACGTTGTGAAAGGTTGGGAAAACTCTTGATACAAATCACCAGACAGCGCCTTTACACAGGCTACAATCCAGGCACAGCAAGGCCTTCAGCTGGAAGGCCGAATACCTTGGAATGTCTCGGATTGGGTAAAACGCGCTGTTTTTCTGGTCGAAACAGCCGGCAGTGAAGTTCAGTTATCGAACAAACGTAGTCACCCAGGAGGCACTACAGGGCAAATATTACAAGGCGGCAGGATGAACGGATAAATAATGACTTCTGTGAACTCAATCAACTTTGCGCCTGCAGAAACAGCGAGAACAACTCGGACTGTGACTTGATGCCCAATTTGCTGTACATGTGCTTGCGGTGCACTTTCACGGTCTCGGCGGATATCGCCAGCTTGCGCGCTATTTCCTTGCTCGAACAACCACTGAGCATCAAGCGCCCCACTTCCAGTTCCCGTGCCGTCAGGGGTGTCTGCAGCGCCTCGACGGTTTCCTCCAGGCGACTCTGCCAGCGTGGCGCCGGTGGCGTTGCCTGCTCCAGTAATTCACGCTCGAACGTCATGCGCTGGCGCATCAGCCCGGCCACCCAGGGGCGCAGCAGGTCGAGCAGGGTGATCTGCTCGGCGCTGAAACGCCCCTTGGTCCCCAGCGACAGGCACAAGGTGCGCTCCTTCTCGAGCTGGACATTGAACTGCACCTCGTCGGCCACCACATTCAGGCGAAAGTAGCGCTGGTAGTAGTCGGTCTGCTCGAAGCACTCCGGCGCCACGTCCGCCAGCTGGAACAGGCCGCTGCCCGGCGCCTCGCGGCTGGCGATGTAGAACGGGTCGAGCAGGTACAGGCCCTTGAGGTAGTCCTGGAACAGCGGGTCGGGCCCGCCATCCTCGCCTGGACACTCGGCGAACACTTGCGGTCTACCATTGCTGAAGAGCAAGGCCACCCAGCTGTCGAACGGCACATACTGATCGAGCAGGCGCACCAGGGCGAGCCAGAAGCCGGGCTTGTCGAGCGTCTCGACCAGGTGACCGACCGAGCGGTGCCAGGCCAGGTCCTGCAGCGTAAGGTTCATGCCTCTACCCCTGTTGGGTTACCACGTGGGCGTAATTACCCCTGATACGGTGCCCGACGCATACTCGGGCAAGCCTTGCCTCGGTCCGATGCGCATTCTGACCGTTTTTCACCGGGCGGTCATGTCACCGCCATGGCTCGGGCATTTCAATAAAAGATTGGGTCTATGAGAACAGCAATGAAGGTCGAACTCGTGCAACTGGTGGGCCGCGACGGTGACACCGCCTACAACCTGAGCCGCACCCTGGAGGCGATCCACGCCTGCCCTGCCGGCACCGACCTGGTGGTATTCCCTGAAACCCAGCTGATGGGGTTCCCCAGCGAAGACAACATCGCAACCCTCGCCGAACCCCTTGACGGCCCAAGCGTACGCGCCGTGCAACAGGCAGCGCGCGAACGTGACGTCGGCGTGGTGGTCGGCATGGCCGAAGCGGGTGAAGACGGCCGCTTCTACAACACCACCCTGCTGATCACCGCTGAAGGCATCGCCCTGAAATACCGCAAGACCCACCTGTGGGCGTCGGACCGCGGCATCTTCACTCCGGGCGACCGCTACGCCACCACGCTGTTCAAGGGGGTGCGGGTCGGCTTGCTGATCTGTTTCGACATCGAGTTCCCTGAAAGCGCCCGCGCCCTCGGCCAACTGGGCGTCGAGCTGATCCTGGTGACCAACGGCAACATGGACCCCTACGGGCCGACCCACCGCACCGCGATCAGTGGCCGCGCCATGGAAAACCAGGCATTCGCGGTGATGGTCAACCGCGTCGGCGAGGGTGATGGCGCGCTGGTGTTCGCCGGCGGCAGCGCGGTGGTCGACCCGTACGGGCAGTTGCTCTGCGAAGCCGGGCGCGAGGAGTGCCGCATCGGGCTGGAACTGGACCTGGCGCAACTGGATGTTGCCCGTCGCGACTACAGCTACCTGGCCGAGCGCCGCTTTGTCCTGCCGGGCGAAGTGCGCGAGCACGATAGCGGCCTGCGCGAGCTGATCATCGATAACCGCTGACACCACCGCATCTATAGGGAACTCAACAATCCTGAGGGTCACGCAGACTGCAAAGCGCTGACCCGCGACGGGCAAGGGATGCCATTTTTTGCGTCGATTTCGACTCTGCATAACAAACATAATCTGGAGTAAGCAGTAATGGCCCGACTCAAGCGAACCCTTTCGCTCAGTGCGGTGGTGCTGTTCGGCATCGCCTACATGACCCCGATCATCGTCCTCGGCACCTTCGGCATCCTCGCCGACACCACTGGCGGCGTGGTCCCCTCGGCGTACCTCGCCGCCTCCGTCGCCATGCTGTTCACCGCCCTGAGCTACGGGCGCATGGCCGCCGCTTTCCCGGTGGCGGGCTCGGCGTACACCTATGTGCGCAAGTCGATCAGCCCGAAACTGGGCTTCCTGGCCGGCTGGGGCGTGCTGCTCGACTACCTGTTCCTGCCCATGGCCATCTGGCTGATCGGCGCAGCCTACCTGCACTCGGCCTTCCCCGCCGTGCCACAGGCGCTGTGGGTGCTGGCGTTCATCGGCGTGACCACGGCGATCAACGTGGTCGGCCTGCGCCTGGCGAAGAACATCAACGGCGCGCTGATGCTGGTGCAGTTCCTGGTGCTGGCGGCCTTCGTGGTGCTGGCGATCCACTATGTGCTGGGGGATGCGAGCAAACCGCTGTGGTCGCTTGAGCCTTTCTTCAAGGAAGGCGTGCAACTGCCGCTGATCATGAGCGGTGCAGCGATTGCCTGCTATTCGTTCCTGGGCTTCGATGCCGTGAGTACCCTGACCGAGGAAACCCACGAGCCGCGCAAGAACATCCCGCGGGCAATCCTGCTGATTACCCTGATCGGTGGCTTCCTGTTCATCGCCGCCAGCTACTTCGTGCAGCTTGCCCACCCCTCCACCCAGTTCGAAAACGCCGACTCGGGGGCCTACGAGATCGCCCGCAATATCGGTGGCGACCTGTTCGTCAGCCTGTTCCTGGTCGGCTTGATCGTCGGTCAGTTCACCTCGGGGCTGTCCGCCCAGGCCAGCGCCTCGCGCTTGCTGTTCGCCATGGGGCGTGACGGTGTACTGCCCAAGGCATTCTTCGGGCGCCTGAGCGAGCGCTTCGGCACCCCGGTCGGCAGCATCGTGCTGTGCGGCGTGGTGGCGCTGCTGGCGTTGCACATGGATGTCACCACTTCCACCTCGTTCATCAACTTCGGCGCCTTCCTGGCCTTCAGCCTGGTCAACCTGTCGGTGGTGTTCCACTACTGGATCGGCCGTGGCGAACGCGGGCCACGCGCGGTGCTGCTGTTCCTGGTGTTCCCGCTGATCGGCCTGCTGGCAGACCTGTGGCTGATGGTGAGCCTGGATCACCTGGCGATCTACCTGGGCCTGGCCTGGCTGGCGGCGGGCATCCTGTATCTGGCCGTGCTGACGGGTGGATTCAGCAAGCAGCCGCCAGAAATGCATTTCGAAGAAGCGTGATCGGAGGGCACCGGCCACGCCGGTGCCCATCCTGCCATCGCGGACTACAAGGATCCGAAGCTCAGCTCGACGCTCAAGCTGCCCAGGTTGTCGCGCAGACCAACCCCGTAGCGCCCCTCCAGATCGTCATTGATGCACAACTGCAGCTCGCCCTTCTGACCGCGGGGCAGCTGCACCTTGTCCCCCACCAGAAACGGCGTTCCGTTGCTGCCGATACGGCCGATCAGCGCACCTTCGTTCTGCCCGGGCAAGGTATAGCCGGGCTTGGCGATCAAGCCGGCATTACCCCTGGCGCCCACGAACCCGGTCGCCGGGTTGGCCGTCCACTGCCCGCCCTTGCACACCGCCAACTGCCAACTGTGGCCATTGACCTGCACCCCGGTCCCCTGCCAGGCCTGGTTGGCCTGGACCTCGACGGTGCGCGCAAGCAGGTCGCTGGCCACCACATCGGCAGCCTGGAAGGTCAGCGCGGTGATGGTCAGGGTCGGGTTGGCAGTGCCGGTGGTAGGGAACACACCGTCGCCGACCAGGAACAGGTTCTTGTGGTCCCAACTGCGCTGCTGCTTGTCGACCACCGACTTGCCCGGGTCGCTACCCATGCGGTAGGTGCCCATCAGGTGCCCGGCGCCATAGAACGCATAGCGTTCGTTGCCATAGTCGAACACCGTTTGCGGTCCGCCGTTCTTGTCTGGATGGAAGTTGGTCAGCTCGCTGGCGCCCATCAGCTCGGTGATGATGTGCGTTGCGGCCAAACGCGCCTGCCTGAATCCTTCCTTGGTGTAGTCGGAAAAATCATATTCGATCTCCGGTCGAGCCAGTCCGAGGCCATCGGTGAGGGTATCGCTGACCTTCACTCGACACAGCGCCTTGTCCGGGTCTTTTTCCAACTGTTCGACCAGAAAGCCCAGGCGGAACTGGCGAGTCAGCACGCTGTTGAGCTGCTGCACCAGCTCCTTGCCAGACAGCGCCGACTTCTTGGGGTTGGTCCCGCCCTCGTTGGTCCCGTCGATGTAGTCGCAAACGGCCTTGTAAGGGTCCTCCTGCGACCAGTTCCAGCCCTCGTTGCCGATCTCGATACGCCAGGCCGCATGTTTCCTGCGAAAGTCGCCGTCACGCATTTCCTCGATACCTGAAGTCGACAGCGGGCCACGGAACGGGAACAGCGGTTTACCTTCGGGCATCAGGCCCCAGGCCAGGTAAACCGGGTGGTCCGACAAGCCACAGCCAAGCTGCTTGCTGCTGTTGGCAACCCCATCCGGCCAATCCTTGCTTTTGGAGTTGAGCAGCAGTTTCGGCGTCTCGATGGCATGGGCGGCGATGACGTAACGCTGACCCTGGGCCACGCCATCATTGCGCTTGCCGTCGGCCTGGTACTGGATGAACTCGATGCCACTGACTTGCTTGTCGGTCACCAGCACCTTGCTGGCGACGGTCTGGTAGAGGATGCGCACGTTGCCAGTGTCCAGCGCCTTGGCCATGGTCACGGTGGCATCGTACTTGGCCTGGATCGGGCAGATCGGCGTACAGCTGGTATTACCGGCACAGACCCGCCGCCCGTTGTCGTTCTGCGAGTTGCGTCCGGCCGGGGTCGGGCGCACCTTCAGCGTGATGCCGTTATAGCGCTTGCCGTCGATTGCCTTGGCCACGCCCTGGTCGACCAGCGAAGGCGGGATGCCGTGCATGCGGTACTGGTAGCCTTCGGGGAAGGTCACGCCGAGGTAGGACTGGGCCGCCACATCGGCAGACACGCCCATCTCCTCCTCGGCGCGGCAGTACGCGGTCTGCAGGTCGGCATAGCTGATCGGCCAATCGACCCCGACGTTGTAGGCCGACTTCATGCGAAAGTCATTGGGCAACAGGCGCAGTGCGGTGCCCATCCAGTGCCACATGGTGCCGCCGCCGACCCGCTCGTAGGTGCTGGCGAACAGCAGTGGCCCCTTTTGTACCAGGTAGCTTTTCTGCTGCTTGTGCGGGTCGCTGCCGCCGGCGGTGATCAGGTCCTGGATGGTGGCCCGGGGGGCGAACTGCTTGTCCGGGGTCTGCTCGCCCTGCTCAGGCGGATAGGGCGATTCAGGCGATTTGAGCACCGCGGTGTAGAAACGCTCCAGGTACTCGCTGCGGTTCGGCGGAATCGCCGGCCCCGACTCCAGCACCAGTACCTTGAGCCCGGCCAGGCCCAACTGGTAGGCCATCACGCTGCCGGCCATGCCGGCGCCCACGACGATCACATCGGCTTGCTCGATGTTCTTGGCTTGTACGAGGCTCATGGCTGCTGCCCTTCCTTGGCTTTGACACCGGTGAATTGCTCGAGGGTTGGTGGCTGCTCGGCCCAGTAGCCGAAGTGATACTGGCTGTAGCCCATGGGATGGGCCTGGGCGATCTTCCATGCCCAGCTTTCCTTGTAGGCCTGGTCGGAAACCACGTGGATATCACCTTGGGTTTTCCGCGCGTCCTTCAGGTCGTAGGGCTGGTACCAACTGCCCAGCAGCCAGAGCTTCATGATCGAACGCGCGCCCTGGGCGATCGGTGAATCCTTGCGCTCCAGAATGGCGGCGGCGATCTCTTTCTCGGGCCGACCCTTGAGGCTGACAAACAGCTCCAGCAGATGGCTGAAGGCTGCCGCGCCCATGCCGCTTTGCGCTGTGGCGAAAAACACCGGTGGCAGGTTGACCGGGTCGTCGGACGGGGCAAGGTGGTCGCTGGACAGCCCCGTCAGCAGCGCCGAAAGCTCGATGAAGTTCTGCAGGTTCTGGTCGTTCATGGCATCACTCCTTGGCGCCAGTGGATTGGGCACGTTCAAGCAGGAAGGTGAAGTCGGCGAAACTGGTGCGCGGCGACTCGGTCACCCGGGTGGTCGCGTTGTTGTGGCACTCCATGCAGCTCGAAGACGCCTGCGGCACGGTGCCCTGGTTGTAGGTTTCCAGCGTCGCGTTGGCCAGGAAGCTTGGCGCCGGAGAGCCCAAGGGATTGACCGGGTCCGGTACCTGGCACTTCGGATCCTTGGCGGGCTTGGTCGGCCATTGCGTACTGACCAGTTGGTAGTTGGCCCAGACCGTGCCGGCCAGCGCGCCTCGCCACTGCTGGTTGAGCGCCTGGGCGGCGGCAGTGATCGGAATCTCGCGCACGATCTGCGACGGCTCGGCCTTTTTCGACGGATCCCACGGCTGCGCCGGCGGCTCGTTGATCGGCCGATCGGCCTTGGCGTCATAGAACAGGTACGGCCCCTTGCGCTCACTCACCGGCGTAGTCTTTTCCGGCACGTTGCGCACGTGCTCGAACGTCGACCACACCCACTGCTGCGCGTCCTGGGTCTTGTGTACGATGTGCAGCCCGACCAGGCCGACCTTCTGCGCACTGCACGACTCGGGGATGAGCGCCCCTTTGTCCGGATCGTCATTGCCCGGGGTGTAAACCAGCGCATCGACGGCATGGAACTCATCGGCCTTGTCGCTTGCGTCGAGGACCTTCCAGGCCGACTTGACCATGATCGCGCCGACCCGCTTATCCTCGTTCGAACCGCAGGCAAAGGCGATGCGGTTGTCGCTCTTGCCGAGGAACGCCTGTTGCCCCTCCTTGCTGTAGAGGCCGTTGTTGACGATATCGTCGAACATCGGCTGGTTGACCATGATCGCGTTGCGCGTGTACTGCCCGCTCTGGTCGACCAGTGGCCCGGTCTTGAACGGCTGGATGAACTCATCGAGCACTCCGGCGACCTTGCCCATCTGCTGCAGCACAGGCAGGTTGCCCTTGCCCTCACAGGCCGCGGGAAGCGGGGCTTTCTCGTGCCAACCTACAGGTTTCTGCCCCTTGGGCAGGAAGATCTCGTAACTCTCCTTCCACGACTCCCACACCGTCGTTGTGTTCGGCTTGCCGATCGGCGCATCGGTGTCGGCACTGCCATCGGGCTTGGCCGGCCAGTTCAGGGCGACGAAGGTCTTCCACGACAACAGGTCGAAATCGTGCTGCAGGCTTTCAAGGGTAGGTGTGGGCGGTACCACGACGGTGACATCGAAGGGAATCTGCGGCGACAGCACGGGGCTGTCTGCCACAGCGGCCATGGCCAGTACGCTGGTGAAGCCTGCGCCCAGGCAGGCCAGGTGTTTCGGTCGTGTTCTCATTATCGTCTCCTCAGCAGATAAAGCGTCGGGACGACACAAGAGGCGGGTCCTTCATGGTCCCAGTATTCAGCGTTATCCCTGACGCTGATTTGCAGGCTAGCTGGCCATTTGCCATAGGCCAAATAATCGGATTAACGGTAGGGTTATTGCCTCTGCCGTAACGATCAGGACCGTTGTTTCACAGACGTAAAACGTTGTGAATTCCCGCGCACTGAAATCTTTGCTTACATCTTGTTCTGCTACCGTCGAGCCGCCTCGAGGGTCGCCGAGCGTCCAGCAACACTGACACGCCTTGCGCCCTTTCTGCCCCGACGAAAGGAGTTTCACGGCATGTCGACCAGCCCCCTCACCCGTAGCGCCGACATCAAACTGTCAGAGCCACGCGACCACAAGCCCGCCGCCACCTTCCGCGTGCTGCTCGCCAACAGCGAGCGCAACGCCGACAGCTACCGCAGTGCCAAGCCCGACGAGCAGATGCCCGCATTGGGCGAGCTGGCCTCGATCGAAGCCCCTGGCGCCCAGGGGGCCGACACCGTGCGCTACGTGACGACCGCAGGCGACGCCGTGCTGGTCAGCAAGGCCACCAACCCCAAGCTCTACCAACAGATCGTCGAGGCCCGCCCGGCGCTGGAGGCCATCGCCAAGAGCAAGCAGGACGGCTACGAACTGCTCGGCAAGGACGCCCAGGCCCCCGCTACCCTCGCTGACTACAAGGCCATCGGTGCCGCTGACGAAGTCGGCCCCGGCCTGATCCGCTACCAGACCGCCGACGGCAAGGCCTACATCGTCGCCGAGCAGGACAATCCTGACCTGTTCAAACAGGTCTCGCAGGACTACAAGGCACTCTCGGGCATCAACAGCAGCATCGCCGATGGCTACCAATGGGCCGGCGCCGACCAGGAGGTACCCGGCACGCTTGGCGACTTCCGCGCCGTGGGCCCGGCCGAGGAAGTCGGGCCGGGCGTGATCCGCTATGAGACCCAGGATGGCAGCAAGTACGTGGTGTCCGAGCGCGACAATCCCGAGCTGTACAAGGCCGCCGCCAGTGCCTATGACAGCCTCTCGGGCCTGCAGGCCAGCGAAGCCGACGGCTACCGGCGCGCCACCGACAATGAAGTCTGGCCGCCCTTCGACGGCACGGCCATCGGTGCTCGCGACGAGGTCGGCCCGGACCTTATCCGCTATGAACACAATGGCGAGAAAGTGGTGGTCGCCCGCGACGACAACCCCAAGCTGTTCGATTACCTGGCCGGCCTGCACGAGGTCTACAGCGACCCGGCCAAGGCTGGCGACATCCGCACCGCACTGGACAACGGTGCCGTGCTGGCCGATGCCAATACCCAGGCCCCGGGCCTGAACGACTACAAGGGCTTCGGCTGGACCACCGGCCAGGAAGACAATGTGCTCACCTACGAAACCCACGACGGCACCAAGGTCGTGGTCTCGCGCGACATCTCGCCGGAGCTGTTCAAGCAGGTGGCGACCGCCAACGACACCTGGGGCAAGATCCACGACAGCGAGAAGGAGGGCTACAAGCTCGCCGGCCCCAACGATTTCCTCAAGAACAAGGACATGTCCTTCGGCTCGCCGGACGAGCTGGGCGATGGCCTGATCCGCTTCGAGACCGACGAGGGCAAGTTCATCGTCTCCAAGGAGCTGAGCCCACAGCTGTACGACGAAGTGGTCGGCAAGTGGGAAGGCTGGACCAAGGGCGAGGTCGATGAGACCCGCAGCAAGTACAACCTGCCACCGCGCGAGGAACTCGATGCGCTCAATCTCAAGACCGGGGTCAAGGCCGATGAGAAGGATGCGTCCTCGCCCGAACTGACCGTGGGCGAGTTGGCCACCAAAGAGTTGCTCGACAGCTACCGCAAGGGCGTGCAGGACGGCTCGATCGCCAAGGACGACCCGCGCGCCAAGCTGGTCCGCGCCCTCGAAGCGCAGGCCGCCTACCAGAACGGCCGCGGCATCACCGGCTACGAGGAAGAGCCCGGCGCCTTCGGCGGCACATGGCGGGTGTTCGACAAGGAGCAGACCGAGCTCACCTCCGCCGACATGCACGACATCATCGACGGCGGCAAGCTCAAGGAGCAGATCAGCACCCTGTTCGCCGACGAGACCATCCAGAAGGACTACAAGTCGAAGATGGACGATGCGCTCAACCGCATCCCCAACAAGGACGAGGTCAAGCAGAAGCTGCTCGACCTGACCAACAACCCCGACTACATCGCCTACCTCAAGGACCTGCAGAAGCAGGGCAAGGACCACGAGGCCAAGGAAGACCTCAACAATACGCTCTCGGCCTTGTCGTTGTTCGATCCGGAGGCGGCGACCAAGGCGGCCCAGTCGATCCAGGCCGACGGCCTGACCAGCGACCTCAATGACCTGGTCGGCGACCCGAGCAAGATTTCCGACGAGAACAAGGAGCTGGCCACCAAGGACCTGTTCGGCCTGCTCAAGAGTGTGCTCAAGGGCTCACTGCTGGACATGCCGCGGCGCACCCAGGAGGTCATCGAGAAGTTTCTCGAAGAGGGGCTGCAGGGCAAGCAGAAGTCCTCGGTGGTCACCAAGGTGCTCGAAGAGCTGTCGCAGATCGACATGGCCAAGGGCAGCATCAGCGAGGCCGACCTGAAGACCGTGCTGTCCAAGCCCTATGTGCCGATTGCCGACCGCGGCACCCTCGGCGAGGTGTTCAGCGCCCTCAACAGCAAGGGCATCCTCGGCACGCTGGGTGCCGGGGTGAACCTGTTCTCGGGCATCTATCAACTGGTCGGCCAGGGCGGCAAGCTGGGCGAGACCTGGCAGCAACGCCTGTCGATCGCCAAGGACTTCGTCAGTTTTGCCGGCGCTGGCAGCCACTTCGCCAAGGTCGGCGATGCCATCGGCGGGCTGGTCGGCAAGAGCGGGTTGGTCGATTTCCTCGGCCTGGACAAGACCCTGCCGGAGATCTGGGGCAAGGGCGGGATCCAGGAGCCGAAGTTCGAATTCAAGCTCAGCGAGCTGCCGGCGAGCACCAAGGCCAAGATCGCCGAAGCGCTCGATACCCTGCCCGGCAGCAAGCTCGGGGACTTTTCCGACGTGCTCGGTGACGGCGCGGGCAACGCCAACGCCGCCAAGAACGCCTATGGCGGCATTACCCAGCGCCTGGAGGACGCCGTATCAGCCTCCGGCACGGTCAAGCTGCCACCGGGCAAGGCGGCGAAGATTGCGGGGTCGGTGATCAAGGTACTGGGTCCGGCCACCGACCTTGCCGGTGGTTTCGCCGACATCGTCCTGGGGGCCTTCACCATCAAGAACGCAATCAAAGATGGCGATCCGCTGGCCAAGGCCTCCGGTGGGCTGCAGATCGCCGGCGGTGCCTTCGGTGCCTCGGCCGGTGTACTCGGTGCTGCCAGCCTGTTCGGTGCAGGCACGGCCGCAGCGCTGACCGGACCTTTCTTCCTGGTGGGCGTGGTGCTGGGGGTGATCGGCGGGATCATCGGTTACTTCGTCGATCACAACAAACGGCAGAAGGCCAGCGAGAAGGAAAACGACTGGTACCGGGACCTGGCGGCCGATGGATTGTTGCAGGGCGACTGGGCGGACAAGGTCGAGTATGCCCACTACTCGATCCACCATTACGGCGACCGCGAGGCGCCGGAGGATGACAGCCTGTTCCGCTTCCAGGAGGCCGAATGGAAGCATTTCGACGAGACGCCGCAGAAGAATGGCTCGTCGAGCAACCGCCTGGACGACAAGTTGCACGTGGATCATTGAGCCACTGATTGCAATCCACCCCTGTGGGAGCGGGCTTGCCCGCGAAAAGAGCGCCGCGGTGGATGACACAGGCTCCGCCGGTGTTCGCGGGCCCGCTCCCACAGGGGCCCGCTGCCACAAAACACTGTAACCAGGCGCAAAAAAGCCACGAGCCCGCCTGCGGCGATCCTCGTGGCTTTTCAGGCAACGGCCTGTCAGGCGACAGGCCATTTCCTCAGGCAGCTTACAGCGCCATGTCGTTGGCAGCCTTGCTCTCGGCAGGTGCGGTCAACTCGACACCGGTGCTGGTCCCGACGCTCTGGTCGATGACCGGCGGCTTCTCCAGTTGCAGCACTTCAGCGGTGTAGTTCCACTCTTTCTGCACGGCAGCAGCGGAATCGTTCAGCTTGGTACCGTAGCTCGGCACGATTTCGCGGATGCGGGCCTGCCACTCAGGCGTAGCGACCTTCTCCTTGAACACGGTTTCCAGCACGTTGAGCATGATCGGCGCAGCGGTCGAGGCGCCTGGCGAAGCACCCAGCAGACCGGCGATGGTACGGTCCTGGGACGCCACCACTTCGGTGCCCAGCTTCAGCACACCGCCCTTCTCTTCGTCACGCTTGATGATCTGCACGCGCTGACCGGCCTGCCACAGGCGCCAGTCTTCTTTCTTGGCGTGCGGGAAGTAGGTGCGCAGGGCTTCGAAGCGGTCGTCATCCGACAGCATCACCTGGCCAGCGAGGTACTCGACCAGCGGGTACTGCTCGATGCCCACTTTGGTCATCGGCCAGACGTTGTGCAGGGTGGTGCTGCTCAGCAGGTCCAGGTACGAGCCGTTCTTCAGGAACTTGGTCGAGAAGGTGGCGAATGGCCCGAACAGGATCACGCGCTTGCCGTCCAGCACGCGGGTGTCCAGGTGCGGAACCGACATGGGTGGCGCGCCGGTCGAGGCGATGCCGTAGGCCTTGGCCATGTGCTGCATGGCAACGGTCGGGTTCTCGGTCACCAGGAACGAACCACCTACCGGGAAGCCTGCGTATTCCTTGGCTTCAGGAATGCCCGACTTCTGCAGCAGCTTCAGGGCGCCGCCGCCGGCACCGATGAACAGGAACTTGGCGTCGGTGGCAGAGGTGCTGCCATCCTTCAGGTTCTTGTACTCGACGTGCCAGGAGCCGTCCTTGTTGCGGGTGATGTCCTGCACTTCGCTGGACAGCTTCAGCTTGAAGTTGTCGCGGGTCTGCAGGTGGCCGACGAACTGGCGGGTGATCTCGCCGAAGTTGACGTCGGTGCCGATCGGCGTCCAGGTCACGGCCAGCTTCTGGTTCGGGTCACGCCCTTCCATCATCAGCGGGACCCACTTGGCGATCTGCGCGTGGTCTTCGGAGAACTGCATCGGGCGGAACAGCGGGCTCGCCTGCAGTGCTTCGTAACGCTTCTTCAGGAAGGCGATGTTGTCGTCGCCCCAGACGAAGCTCATGTGCGGGGTGGTGTTGATGAACGATTTCGGGTTCTTCAGCACGCCCTGGCGAACCTGCCAGGACCAGAACTGGCGCGACACCTGGAAGGCTTCGTTGATCTCGATCGCCTTGGAGATGTTGACCTTGCCGTCCTTGTCCATCGGGGTGTAGTTCAGCTCAGCCAGCGCGGAGTGGCCGGTACCGGCATTGTTCCAGCCGTTGGAGCTTTCCTCGGCGACGCCGTCCAGGCGCTCGACCATTTCCATCGACCAGCTCGGCTCCAGTTCGCTGAGCCATACGCCCAGGGTCGAACTCATGATGCCGCCGCCAATCAGGAGCACATCGACTTTCTTGGCTTCGTCGGCGTGCGCTTGCATGAAGCTCGCCGCGACAGCCAGACCCAGCAAGGTCTTGCCAGCTTTTTTGAACATTGATCACTTCCAGTCAGTAGAACGGAGGGGGGCCTGTGGCTGGCCCAGGTGTTTCTTGTTCTTCAGCGCAGGCTTTTTGTGATCATTGTTCAGCAGCCAGAGAACCCTTACACACTTCAGCCATTGGTCTGATTGACCTGGGTCGGCTGAAACGATTGCGGATTGTAACCGAAACGCCAGCACAAACAAATTGGCGGCGGGAACGTCAAGGTGGCGGGTTGTCCCAGGGGCTCGCCCGGCACGTGAGCCGGGCGATTGGGAGGTTCAAAGCTCGGGATCGATATCCCCGGCGTACATATCCGACTCTTTATACAGGTCATGCACATGGCGCAGCAGCACCATGATCACCGCCGCCACCGGCAGCGCCAGGAGCACGCCGGTGAAGCCGAACAGCTCGCCGCCGGCCAGGATGGCGAAGATCACCGCCACCGGGTGCAGGCCAATGCGGTCGCCCACCAGCAGCGGGGTCAGCACCATGCCCTCGAGGGCCTGGCCGACCATGAACACCGCGACGATGCCCAGCATCGGGTACAGGTCGCCGCCGAACTGGAACAACCCGGCGATCAGCGCTGCACCGATGCCGACGATGAAGCCCATGTACGGCACGATGGCCGCCAACCCCGCCAGCAGGCCGATCAGCAGCCCCAGCTCGAGGCCGATCAGCGACAGCCCGACCGCGTAGATCACGCCCAGCGCCAGCATGACCAGCAGCTGGCCGCGCACGAACGCCCCCAGCACCTCATGGCACTCACCCGCCAGCCCCACCACCTGGTCTTCACGCTGGCGCGGCAGCAGGCTGCGCAGCTTGGCCATCATCAGGTCCCAGTCACGCAGCAGGTAGAAGCCCACCACCGGGATCAGCACCAGGTTGGCCAGCCAGGCGATCAGCGCCAGGCTCGAGGCGGTGGCCTGGGACAGGACGATGCCGACGATGTCGGTGGTCTGGCCCATGTGCGCGCCGATGGCAGCCTTGATCTTGTCGAACTTCCAGAAGCCATCGGCCAGGCCCAGACGGCTCTGCACCCACGGCAGGGCCACATGCTGCAGCCAGTCGAGCATCTGCGGCGCCAGCTCGTACAGGCGCAGCAACTGCTTGGCCAGCATCGGCACCAGTACCAGCAGCAAGGCGAGGAACACCAGCGTGAACAGGCTGAACACCACCACCACGCCCCAGGTGCGCGACAGGCCCAGGCGCTCCAGGCGATCGACCAGCGGGTCGGCCAGGTACGCCAGCAGGATGCCCACCAGGAACGGCGAGAGGATGTTGTGCAGCAGGTACAGCAGGACGGCGATCAGCAGGGCTATGCCCAACCATACCCAACGGCGTACATCAGTCATGTTCGCGGCTCCTTACCAGCGAAAACGCAGGCCATCGAACGGCTTTGGCGCAGCCGCCTGCGGGGCGACCGCCTGGCCAGGCGCTGCCTCTGCTACGGGAGCGGGAGCGGCGGCAGGCGCCGGATCGACGGGCACCTCCTGCAGATGCGCCAGCCCCAGTTGCGCGCGCAGTTGTTCGCGATTGCCGGTGACCGTATAGGTCAGGGTGTCGCCGTCGGCCATCTGCAGCCGCGGGCCATAGGGCTCGAGCACACGCAGCAGTTCGGCGTAGCGCTGCAGGTTCATGCCCTGCACCTGGACCTGCAGGTCGCTGCTCGCGCCCGGGCGGGTGACGTAACGGGGTGCCAGGCGTGTACTGATCGCCAGCATCACCGCGTCGGCCAGCGCGGCCTGGTCGGCCCCCTCTGCCGTGCCCTGCTCGCGCTGCTCGCCCAGCCACAGTTGCCATTTGCCTTGCCACTTGCCGTCGGCTTCGTGGGCGTGCACAGCCAGCAGGGCATCGGCGCCATAGCGCTCGGACGCCTCACGCAGCGGCGCCGGGTCGTTGCCTTCGAGCTGCTTGGCATTGGCCACCAGTTGTTCCTGCAGGTCGGCCAGCGGCAGGCGCAGCGGCAGGCCACGGTGCTGGGCTGCACGACGCAGCGGCTCGGCGCTGCTCTGGCCATCTCCGACCAGGCTGCTGCCCTCGACACTGTCGTACAGCCACCAGCCAAGAATCGACGGCCGGTTGCTGCCCCACAGGGCCAGGCCGCCCTGGCGAAGGGCGCGCTCGGTGCTGCCGGGGTCGAATTCCACCACCACCGCTTCAGGTGGGCCGGCGTCGCTGCCAACCTGATTGACGATCTGTTGCGGATCCTTGCGCAGGGCGACCACCGCCGGGTTCTGCGTCGCCTTGGCATCGCCGGTCAGGCGCAGCACCAGGGTGTCGAGTGCCTTGGCGGTGGCCTGGGTCCGCGCCTCGCTGCCCTGCCCATCGACAGGCTCGCGGACCTGATAAAGCCCCGATACGGTCTCGGCCTGTGCCGTTGCACCGATCAGCCCTATGCAAACCACTGCCAGGTAATTGAGAAAACGCATGAAGGATTCCTGTCCAGATGACTTTCAGGGCAGAAGCTACAAGCTGCACGCTGTCAGCGGCAAGCAAAAGCGCGCGCCGGTGCTGTCTGTCTTCTCTTATAGCCTACCGCTCGCCACTTGCCGTTCAATGGAGGATGGCCGCTGCCGGGCAACCCTGATAAAATCGCGCGCCTTCGCAGACCAGTCACGTACAGGCAGCCGCCGCCTCCCGAGCCGGCCTTGGCCGCGCTGGTCGTTTTCCTGAATCCCTCCCCCTTAAAGGCCTGGATCAATGAGCAAGCAACCCTCCCTGAGCTACAAAGACGCCGGTGTAGACATCGACGCCGGCGAAGCACTGGTCGAACGCATCAAGGGCGTCGCCAAGCGCACCGCACGCCCTGAAGTCATGGGTGGCCTGGGCGGCTTCGGCGCCCTCTGCGAGATCCCGGCCGGCTACAAGCAGCCGGTGCTGGTCTCCGGCACCGACGGCGTCGGCACTAAGCTGCGCCTGGCACTGAACCTGAACAAGCACGACAGCATCGGCCAGGACCTGGTCGCCATGTGCGTCAACGACCTGGTGGTCTGCGGCGCCGAGCCTCTGTTCTTCCTCGACTACTACGCCACCGGCAAGCTGAACGTCGACGTGGCCGCTACCGTAGTCACCGGCATCGGCGCCGGTTGCGAACTGGCCGGTTGCTCGCTGGTCGGTGGTGAAACCGCCGAGATGCCAGGCATGTACGAAGGCGAAGACTACGACCTGGCCGGTTTCTGCGTCGGCGTGGTGGAGAAGTCGGAAATCATCGACGGCTCGAAAGTGGTCACCGGCGACGCCCTGATCGCCCTGCCTTCCTCCGGCCCGCACTCCAACGGCTACTCGCTGATCCGCAAGATCCTCGAAGTGTCCGGCACCGACATCGAGAACACCCAGCTCGACGGCCAGCCACTGACCGACCTGCTGATGGCGCCGACCCGCATCTACGTCAAGCCGCTGCTGGAGCTGATCAAGAAGACCGGCGCGGTCAAGGCCATGGCCCACATCACCGGTGGCGGCCTGCTGGACAACATCCCGCGCGTCCTGCCAAAAGGCGCCCAGGCCGTGGTCGACGTGGCCAGCTGGCAGCGTCCGGCGGTGTTCGACTTCCTGCAACAGAAAGGCAACGTCGACGAGCACGAAATGCACCGCGTACTGAACTGCGGCGTAGGCATGGTCATCTGCGTGGCCCAGGACCAGGTCGACAACGCCCTGAACGTCCTGCGCCAGGCCGGTGAGCAGCCTTGGGTGATCGGCCGCATCGACGTAGCCGCCGAAGGCGCTGCCCAGGTCGAGCTGCAGAACCTCAAGGCACACTGATGCCGAGCAAGACCTGCAATGTCGTCGTACTGCTGTCGGGCTCCGGCAGCAACCTGCAAGCCCTGATCGACAGCATCCACGCCGAACACGGTAGCGCGCGGATCCGCGCGGTGATTTCCAACCGCCCCGACGCCTTTGGCCTGCAACGGGCCAAAGCCGCCGGGATCGACACCGCCGTGCTCGAGCACGGTGGTTTCGACGGGCGCGAAGCATTCGACGCGGCGCTGATGCAACTGATCGATGGCTTCGCCCCCGACCTGGTGGTGCTGGCCGGCTTCATGCGCATCCTCAGTGGCGCCTTCGTGCGCCACTACCAAGGGCGCCTGCTCAACATCCACCCGTCGCTGTTGCCCAAGTACAAAGGGCTGCACACTCACCAGCGGGCCCTGGACGCCGGTGACGCCGAACACGGCTGCAGTGTTCATTTCGTCACCGAGGAACTCGACGGCGGGCCCTTGGTCGTACAGGCTGTGGTAGCGGTCGCGCCAGGCGACGATGCGCAGAGCCTGGCACAACGGGTCCACCAACAGGAACACCAGATCTACCCGCTGGCGGTGCGCTGGTTCGCCGAAGGACGCTTGCGCCTGGGCGAACAAGGTGCATTACTGGATGGCCAGCCGCTGGCGGCCAGCGGTCACTTGATTCGACCCTAGGAGAATATATGCGTCGCGCCCTGCTATTGGCTCTCGCCGTGCTCGCCCTGCCCCTCCAGGCAGCTGATCTGAAGCCTTTCTCGGCCAGCTACACCGCCGACTGGAAACAGCTGCCCATGAGCGGCACCGCCGAACGCAGCCTGGTCAAGAACGCCAACGGTACCTGGGACCTCAACTTCAAAGCCTCCATGATGATCGCCAGCCTGACCGAACAGAGCACGGTGCGCATGGACAACGACACCCTGCTGCCGCAGAAGTATCACTTCGAGCGTGGTGGCCTGGGCAAGGCGAAGAAGGTTGACCTGGACTTCGACTGGAACAGCAAGAAAGTCACCGGTAGCGACCGTGGCGATGCGATCAGCCTGCCGCTCAACCGTGGGGTGCTGGACAAGTCGTCCTATCAACTGGCCCTGCAACATGACGTGGCGGCGGGCAAGAAGAGCATGACGTACCAGGTGGTCGACGGTGACGAGATCGACACCTACGACTTCCGCGTGCTGGGCACCGAGAAGGTTGCCACCAAGACCGGCCAGGTCGATGCGGTGAAGGTCGAGCGCGTGCGCGACCCAAGCCAGAGCAAGCGCATCACCGAGCTGTGGTTCGCCAAGGATTGGGACTACCTGCTGGTGCAACTGCGCCAGGTCGAGACCGATGGCAAGGAATACGTGATCGTGCTGCAGGATGGTACGGTCGATGGCAGGACGGTGAAGGGCAACTGATCCGTTCCCTGCGCTGTAACCTGCTGTAGCCCGAGCCCCGCCTGGTGCGGGGCTTTGTTTTGACTTGCAGGAGCGCCGCGACGGGATCAAGCGCAGCGCGTTTCATGAACATAGTTTCATCGTCGTTTTATTTACTTAGCCTGCTAACAAACTCTATAAAGAAAGTGTGCGACACAGTGTCGCAGACCAACAGAAGTGGAGTTTACCGATGACTGTCCAAGTAACCGAACGCGACGAATCGAGAATGTCCCACGAAGGCCTGGCCGCTGGCGTGCGGATCTGGGACGTACACCAGCAGGGCCAACTGGTCGGCATGTTCCACAACGAGCATGAAGCCCACCAGTACCGCCAGGAGCTCGAGACCCTCGAGAGCCAACGCGGCACACAATAAGATCTCCCCCACGAAAAACCCCGCCTGAGCGGGGTTTTCGTCATTTACCACATCAGATCGTCAGGGATCTTGTAGGCCGCATATGGATCGTCTTCATCGGCCTCCTCGACATGGGTGTTGAGCAGCAGGATGCGCTTGGGATCGCGTTCCTGGATCTTCACCGCCGCCTCGCGCGGGATCACTTCGTAGCCGCCGCCATGGGCGACGATCGCCAGCGAGCCGTTGCTCAGCTTGCTGCGCATCAGGGCGTTGACGGCAATGCGCTTGACCTTCTTGTCGTCGACGAAGTTGTAGTAGTCCTCGGTGGTCAGCTTGGGCAGGCGGGTCGCCTCGATCAATTGCTTGACCTGTGCGGCACGGGCCTTCTGCTCGGCCTTCTCCTGCACCTGGCGGTTCAGTTCCTGGTCCTTTTTGGCCTTGTCGGCCATGGCTTCCTTGGCCAGGCGCTGCTGGCTGTCGTCCACCTCGACCTGGCCCTTGTGTTCCAGGCGTTTCTGTTTCTTTTCGGCCTTGTTGGTCTGGGAGACCTGCTTCTGGTTGACCAGACCGGCCTTGAGCAATTGATCGCGAAGGGAAAGGCTCATCGGTGTTCACTCACTTATGCATCGGCTCAGCCGCAGCTGGGCAGGTTCTTTTCCTGACGCTTGGCTTCACCCCAGAGGGCATCCAACTCGTCAAGGTTACAATCTTCGATCGGTCGGCCAGTGTCGCGCAATGCCTGCTCGATGAAGCGGAAACGTCGTTCGAATTTACGGTTGGCGCGGCGCAGGGCGTTTTCCGGATCCTGCTTGAGATGACGGGCCAGGTTCACAGCGGCGAACAGCAGGTCGCCGACTTCGTCTTCCAGTGCCTGGTCATCGCCATCGGCCATGGCCTGCAATACCTCGTCGAGCTCCTCGCGGACCTTGTCCAGCACCGGCAACGCCTCGGGCCAGTCGAAGCCGACGGTGGCCGCGCGCTTCTGCAGTTTGGTCGCACGCGACAGCGCCGGCAAGGCGCCGGGAACATCGTCGAGCAGCGAGAGCTGTTCGGGGGTGCTCTTCTCGGCGCGCTCCTCGGCCTTGATCTCTTCCCAGCGCGACTTGACCTGCGCCTCGCTCAAGCACGGGATGTCGGGTGCGGCGTAGAGGTCACCGGTGGGGAACACGTGCGGATGGCGGCGGATCAGCTTGCGGGTGATCGAATCAACCACGCCGGCAAACTCGAAACGCCCCTCCTCCCGCGCCAGCTGGCTGTAGTAGACCACCTGGAACAGCAGGTCGCCGAGTTCGCCCTGCAACTGCGCGAAATCGCCCTGCTCGATGGCGTCGGCCACCTCGTAGGCTTCCTCGATGGTGTGCTTGACGATGCTGGTGTAGTCCTGCTCGAGATCCCAGGGGCAGCCGTATTGCGGATCGCGCAGGCGGGCCATGAGGTGGAGCAGGTCGTTGAGGGTGTAGGTCATGCTCTGGCAGGTCCTTAGGTGGCGCCCTCATCGCGGGACGAGCCCGCTCCTACAGGAATCACGCTGCACCTGCAGGAGCGGGCTTGCCCGCGATGGGGCGACGCAGTCTCAAGGCGTACGATTACGCCGCGTCTCGATGATGTTCGGCAACTGCGAGATCCGTCCGAGCAAGCGCCCCAGCGCATCCAGGCCTGGAATCTCGATGGTCAGCGACATCAGCGCGGTGTTGTCTTCCTTGTTCGAGCGGGTATTGACCGCCAGCACGTTGATCTTCTCGTTGAGCAGCACCTGCGAAACGTCGCGCAGCAAGCCCGGGCGGTCATAGGCGCGGATGACGATGTCGACCGGGTAGGTCTGCACCGGAATCGGCCCCCAGCTCACCTGGATCATGCGCTCCGGCTCCTTGCCCGCCAACTGCAGCACCGAGGCGCAGTCCTGGCGGTGAATGCTCACGCCGCGGCCCTGGGTGATGTAGCCGACGATGGCGTCGCCCGGCAGCGGCTGGCAGCAACCGGCCATCTGGGTGAGCAGGTTGCCTACGCCCTGGATCTGGATGTCGTTGCGCTTGCCCGATCGGGTCCCGCGCGCCGGGCGCGGCACCAGCTCGACCGGCTCGATACGCTCCGGCTCGAGCAACTGCTGGGCGGCGTTGACCATGTGCGCCAGGCGCAGATCACCGGCCCCCAGCGCAGCGAACATGTCCTCGGCGGTCTTGACGTTGGCCTTTTCCGCCAGGCGCTCGAAGTCCACCTGCGGCAGGCCCAGGCGGCTGAGTTCGCGCTCGATGAGGGTCTTGCCGGCAGCGACGTTCTGGTCGCGCGCCTGCAGCTTGAACCAGTGGACGATCTTGGCCCGCGCACGCGAGGTGGTGACGTAGCCAAGGTTGGAGTTCAGCCAGTCGCGGCTCGGGTTGCCCTGCTTGCTGGTGATGATCTCCACCTGCTCGCCGGTCTGCAGGCTGTAGTTCAGCGGTACGATGCGCCCGTTGATCTTGGCGCCACGGCAGTTGTGGCCGATCTCGGTGTGCACGCGGTAGGCGAAGTCCAGCGGCGTGGCGCCCTTGGGCAGGTCGATGGCGTGGCCATCAGGGGTGAACACGTAGACCCGGTCCGGCTCGATGTCGACCCGCAGCTGTTCGGCCAGGCCGCCGATGTCGCCCAGTTCCTCGTGCCACTCCAGCACCTGGCGCAGCCAGGAAATCTTCTCTTCGTAGTGGTTGGAGCTGGACTTGACGTCGGTGCCCTTGTACTTCCAGTGCGCGCAGACACCAAGCTCGGCCTCCTCGTGCATGCCGTGGGTACGGATCTGCACCTCGAGCACCTTGCCCTCGGGGCCGATCACCGCGGTGTGCAGCGAGCGGTAGCCGTTTTCCTTGGGGTTGGCGACGTAGTCGTCGAACTCCTTGGGAATGTGGCGCCACAAGGTGTGGACGATACCCAGCGCGGTATAGCAGTCGCGGATTTCCGGCACCAGCACGCGCACCGCACGCACGTCGTAGATCTGGCTGAATTCCAGGCCCTTGCGCTGCATCTTGCGCCAGATCGAATAGATGTGTTTCGCCCGGCCGCTGATGTCGGCCTTGACCCCGGTGGCCAGCAGCTCGTTCTGCAACTGGTTCATCACATCGCTGATGAAGCGCTCGCGGTCCAGCCGCCGCTCGTGCAGAAGCTTGGCGATCTGCTTGTACTGGTCGGGCTCCAGGTAGCGGAAGGACAGGTCTTCCAGCTCCCACTTGATATGGCCGATGCCCAGGCGGTGAGCGAGCGGTGCGTAAATGTCGAACACTTCGCGCGCCACACGCAGGCGTTTTTCGTCATCGGCGGCCTTCACCGCGCGGATCGCGCAGGTCCGCTCGGCCAACTTGATCAGGGCGACGCGTACGTCGTCGACCATGGCCACGAGCATCTTGCGCAGGTTCTCGACCTGCGCCTGCGAGCCCAGCACCAGCGACTGGCGCGGGCTGAGGCTGGCGCTGATGGCGGCCATGCGCAGCACGCCGTCGATCAGCTTGGAGACCACCGGGCCGAAACGCTGGCCGACCTCGGCCAGGGTGACCTTACCTTCGCGGACCGAGCGATAGATCACGGCAGCGACCAGCGAGTCCTGGTCGAGCTTGAGGTCTGCGAGAATTTCAGCGATCTCGAGCCCCGCCTGGAAGCTCGACGTCCCGTCGGCCCAGGAATGCTTGGCCGGGTTGCCCTTCTTCTCGACTTCCTGGGCGAAATCGCAGGCCTCCTTGAGCGCCGTGCGATCCAGCGCCGAATCGACGCTCACCACATGATCCAGCCATGCTTCGAGATTGATACTGCCGTCGGTGTTGACCGGCTGGTGCACTCTCACCTGTACCATGTTTCGTTTACCTTTCCATACAGCGCACCTCGCGGGTGCACTGGCAATCAACCGTGCCGCTTCCCGTCCGTGGAAGCCGCACCAAGGGGCTAGCCGTTACTGGCCCACTTCGAATAACGCCATGGCCTCGACATGCGCCGTCTGAGGAAACATGTCGAGAATCCCGGCCCTTTTTAACCGGTACCCCTGGCCGACCAGCACCTGCGCGTCTCGCGCCAGCGTGGCGGGGTTGCACGATACATAGACCAGCCGCCTGGCCTTGAGGCGTGCGATGCTTTGCACCACCTCGTAGGCACCGTCGCGCGGTGGGTCCAAGAGTACCGCAGAAAAGCCCTCGGCGGCCCATTCGGCACCTGCCAAAGACTGCGATAAATCGGCCTGAAAAAACCGTGCGTTATGCACATTGTTGCTACCGGCGTTGGCGGCGGCCCGATCGACCATCGCCTGCACACCTTCCACCGCCACCACTTCACGGGCCTGGCGAGCCAGCGGCAGGGCAAAATTGCCCAGGCCACAGAACAGGTCCAGTACCCGTTCGTCCGGTTGCGGCGCAAGCCACGCCAGCGCCTGTTGGATCATCAGGGTGTTGACCTGGGCATTGACCTGCACGAAGTCGCCCGGTCGCCACGCCAGCTCCAGCCCCCAAGGGGCTAGGTCAAACCCAAGTGTCGCGGCGCCATCATGTGGCGCCGGCTCACCCTCGCCCTGCAGCCACAGTTGCGCACCCGCCTGCTCGCAGAACGCCTGCAGGCGCGCCAGGTCGTCATCGGCCAGCGGCGCTACATGGCGTACCAGCACGGCCTCGGCGGTGCCGCTGAACAATTCCACATGCCCCAGCGCCTGAGGTCTGCTCAAGCTGCGCAGCACGGTCGGCAAATGTCGCAGGATGGTTTGCAAGGGTTGTACCAGCACCGGGCAATCGTCGATGGCGATGATGTCCTGGCTGGCTTCGGCGCGAAAACCGACCTGCAGCTCGCGCGCCTTCACATCCCAACGCACGGCGATGCGCGCGCGACGGCGGTAGCCGAATTCCGGCCCGGCCAGCGGCGCGGCCCACTCATCAGGCTGCACACCGGCTACGCGCTGCAACTGCTCGGCGAGCAGGCGCTGCTTGAGCGCCAGCTGGCCCTCGTGGGGCAGGTGCTGAAGGTTGCAACCGCCGCAGCGGGCGTAATGTCGGCACGGCGCCTCGCGCCGCTCGGGGCTGGCCTGCAGCACGCGCTCAAGACGTGCTTCGACGATCTTGCCGCGGGCATTGAGCACCCGCGCCTCGACCGCCTCGCCCGCCAGGGCACCACTGACGAACCAGGTGCGCCCCTCGACAAAGGCGATGCCGCGTCCGTCACCGGCCAGGCGCTCGATGTCCAGGCGTTGTTTCTTGCCCACCGGCACCTGTGGGGTGCGGTCGCCGCCGGCTGGCTGGAAGCGCAGGCCGCTGCTGTTGCTTTTCTTTCTGGACATCAGGTCGCGTCGAACAGGCCGGTGGAGAGATAACGGTCGCCGCGGTCGCAGATGATCGCGACCATTACGGCATTTTCCACTTCACGGGACAGACGCAGCATCGCCGCGACCGCACCGCCGGAGGACACACCGCAGAAAATGCCCTCTTCGCGTGCAAGGCGACGGGTGGTGTCTTCGGCTTCCTGCTGGGACATGTCCACCACGCGATCGACGCGGGTGGCGTCGAAGATCTTCGGCAGGTATTCCTCCGGCCAGCGGCGAATACCGGGAATGGCCGAGCCTTCCATCGGTTGCAGGCCGACGATCTGCACCGCCGGGTTCTGTTCCTTGAGGTACTGCGAGCAGCCCATGATGGTGCCGGTGGTGCCCATGGAACTGACGAAGTGGGTGATGCTGCCCTGGGTCTGCTGCCAGATCTCGGGACCTGTGCTGGTGTAATGGGCAATCGGGTTGTCGCCGTTGGCGAACTGGTCGAGCACCAGGCCGCGACCCTCGGCCTGCAGTTTTTCGGCCAGATCGCGCGCCCCTTCCATGCCCTCTTCCTTGGTCACCAGGATCAGCTCGGCGCCATAGGCGGTCATCGCCGCCTTGCGCTCGGCCGTGGAGTTGTCGGGCATGATCAGGATCATCTTGTAACCCTTGATCGCCGCCGCCATGGCCAGGGCGATGCCGGTGTTGCCGGAGGTCGCCTCGATCAGGGTGTCGCCTGGCTTGATCTGGTTGCGCAGTTCGGCACGGGTGATCATCGACAACGCCGGACGGTCCTTGACCGAGCCGGCCGGGTTGTTGCCTTCGAGCTTGAGCAGAAGGGTATTGCTGGTCTGCCCGGCGATACGCTGCAGGCGGACCAGAGGGGTGTTGCCGACGCAATCGGCGATGGTTGGGTACTGCAAGGTCATGGGCGTGTTTCGCAATCAGGACGGCAGGGGCGCCTATCATACCGGCAAAGGACGCGCCGCCATATCACGCAATTGCTGGGAGATATAGCAGGTAGTTATATGGGAGACGAACCCTGCGCGGGCAAACTCGCGCTCGCAAGAACGGTGAAAGCCTTTTCAGCAGCAGGCTTACCCGCCAAGCCCTCCATGTCGACACAAGGCAGGCGCATGCACAGTCGCAGCCCCCATTGCCCATTCTCGGCCCACAGCCTGCCGCCCTGACGCTGGATCGCACTGCGGGCGATACTCAGCCCCAGCCCAAAGCCTCCATCCCCGGGGCGCGAGCCGTCGAGCCGGGAAAACGGCGCGAAGATCCTTTCCAGAGCGTCGTCATCCACCCCGCCGCCTTCATCTTCCAGGAACAACTGCCAGTGATTGCCCTCGCGCAGACCACTCAGGCGTACCACCCCGTCGTGCGGCGAGTGGCGGATAGCATTGCGCAGCATGTTCTCCAGCGCCTGGGCCAGGTGGTTGAGATTACCCTCCACCCAACAGCTGGCCGGCAACGTGCACTGCAACCGCTGCGCTGCCCAGCCGCTTTCGTAGCAGGCATTCTCCACCAGCAGGTCCCACAGGGCCTGAAGCTGGATGGGCTCAAGGTTCATCGGCGCACGCTCGGCATCCTGCCAGGCCAGTTGCAGGGTGTCCTCGACCAGTTGCTGCATGCAATCGAGTTCCCGTTCGAGGCGCTCGCGCAGGCGCGCGACGTCGGTCTCGCCCTCGCAGGCCACACGCAGGCGGCTCAGTGGCGTGCGCATCTCGTGGGACAAGTCGCGCAACAGTTGCTGCTGCAGGGCCACCGTGCCCTGCAGGCGCTCGGCCATCTGGTCGAAGGCACGCGCCAGCTCGCCCAACTCGTCGTCACGACCGATCGTGCGCGAATCGAGCCGCGCCGAAAGCTGGTCGGCACGCCAGGCATTGGCCTGCTCGCGCAACTGGTTCAGCGGCACGATCAGCATCCGGTAGAGGCCCACGCACAGCAGCAGGGTGAACAGACCCGGCATCACACCGTTAGTGATGATCCGCCAGAACAACCGGTACTGGCCGGGGGTCAGGCGCTGGGGCAACTCGATCACCAGCATGCCCTGCTCGGGAGCCTGGGGGAACGGCAAGCGCAACCAGGGCTGGTCGACGCTGCGCCTGCTCATCGGCCAGTCGACGCCGCGCAGGCGGGTCAGGCGCTGGATTTCCTCCGTGGACAAGCGAGCCCCCGCGAGCGGACGCAAGTTGCCATCGAGCACCGCGATCCAGCCCGATTCACGCTGGCGCATGTCCAGCAACCAGCGCTCGAGGCCTTCCCGGCCGCCCTGGTTCCAGGCCTGCTCGGCCTCGGCGGCATAACCGCGCAA
Organism: Pseudomonas sp. NBRC 111143; assembly: GCF_001320965.1. Taxonomy (NCBI): domain Bacteria; kingdom Pseudomonadati; phylum Pseudomonadota; class Gammaproteobacteria; order Pseudomonadales; family Pseudomonadaceae; genus Pseudomonas; species Pseudomonas sp. NBRC 111143. The sequence goes on from NZ_BCBT01000017.1 coordinate 48,875, forward strand.
CAGCTGCCGGGCAGGCTCGGACAAGAAGGCGTTCTGGGTTTCCATATGCCGGCCCCAGGTGTAGCTCAGGCCGATCATCAGCAGGCAGAAGCCAACCAGCAGCACCGCCAGCTTCCAGAACAGCGATCGACGATCGAGCATGCTCAGTCTGCCTCGCCGGCACAGAACACGTAGCCCTTGCCCCATACCGTGCGCACCTGGCGCTCGTGATAACCGATACCCTTGAGCTTGCGACGGATCTGGCTGACATGCATGTCCAGGCTGCGGTCATGGCGCGAATAGCCACGCTGCAGGACCTGCTGGTAAAGGAAGGGCTTGCTCAGCACCTCCTCCTGGCTGCGATTGAGGGTGTCGAGCAGGCGGTATTCACTGGGCGTGAGCCCCGCAGCCTGCCCGTCGAGCGTCACGTCGCAGGCTTGGTCGTCGAAATGCAGTTGCCCCGGCAAGACGTCACGCGGCGCTTGATGCCGGCGCTCCAGGGCGACCCGGCGCAGGATCGCCTCGATGCGCACGCGCAGCTCGGCCATGCTGAAGGGCTTGGGCAGGTAGTCGTCGGCACCGCGCTGGAAACCGCTGATACGGTCCGCCTCGGCCCCCAGCGCCGACATCAGGATGACCGGCGTGGCGCTGCGCCGGCGCAGTTGCGCCAGGGCGTCCAGACCGTTGAGCCCTGGCAGCAGGATGTCCAGCAACACCACATCGAAGGCCTCGCGGCCAGCAGTTTCCAAGCCTTCCAGGCCATTACGACACCAGGTCACGCGGAAACCGCCGCGCTGCAGCTCCTCGTGCAGGTAGGCGCCGAGCACCGGATCGTCCTCGATGGCGAGGATGCTTGAGTCGTGAATGGATACGGTATGCATTGGCATCTGCCATGAATTCTCAGTTGCGCGATTATTGGCGAGGGACGCCGTTCTGGCAACCGAGTGACGACCAATGCCCTTGCCAGCGCTGCGCGTCATAAAAAACCCGCACAAACAAAGTGCATTACCGGTGCGCGCGGAGTAACGTTCTGCGGGATCCCGTCCACTCGCGACGGCCCGCACGCACATGACAGGAGACAGGTGTGCTCGATCGTTTGGGAATCAGAAGCCGCGTCCTGCTGCTGGCCTTACTGCCCGCCGGGCTGATGGCGCTGGTGCTGGGCATTTATTTCACCTGGTTGCAGCAGAACGAACTGCGCACCCAACTGTTGCAACGCGGCAAGATGATCGCCGAGCAACTGGCACCGCTCGCAGCCCCCGCCCTGGCCCAGGAAGCGCCAGGGCAGCTCGAGCGCATCGCCGCCGAAGCTTTGGAGCAGACCGATGTGCGTGCCGTGGCTTTCCTGGCCCCGGACCGTTCGCGCCTGGCCCATGCCGGCCCCAGCATGCTCAACCAGCCGCCCAGTGGCGGCACCGGTACGCAACTGCTGCAACGTACCGGCAACGACGCCACGCGCTACCTGATGCCGGTTTTCGGCCATCACCGCGACCTGGCCACCGAAGCCGTGCCCAACGAATCCGAGCGCTTGCTTGGCTGGGTCGAGATCGAACTGTCCCACGACGGCACGCTCCTGCGCGGCTATCGCAACCTGTTCACCAGCCTGCTGCTGATCTTTGCCTGCCTGAGCCTCACGGTGCTGCTGGCATTGCGCATGAGCCGGGCGATCAACGGCCCGATCGGGCGCATCAAGCACGCGGTCACCCAGCTCAAGGAGGGCAATCTCGAAGAACGCCTGCCGCCCATGGGCAGCGTCGAGCTGGACGAGCTGGCGGCCGGCATCAACCGCATGGCCGAAACCCTGCACAACGCCCACGAAGAGCTGCAGCACAGCATCGACCAGGCCACCGAGGACGTGCGCCAGAACCTGGAGACCATCGAGATCCAGAACATCGAGCTGGACATGGCGCGCAAGGAGGCCCTGGAGGCCAGTCGGATCAAATCCGAATTCCTCGCCAACATGAGCCACGAGATCCGCACCCCGCTCAATGGCATCCTCGGCTTCACCCACCTGCTGCAAAAGAGCGAGCTCACGCCTCGCCAGCTCGACTATCTGGGCACCATCGAAAAGTCCGCCGACAACCTGCTGGGGATCATCAACGAGATTCTCGACTTCTCCAAGATCGAAGCCGGCAAGCTGGTGCTCGACAGCATCCCCTTCAACCTGCGCGACCTGATCCAGGACACCCTGACCATCCTCGCCCCGGCGGCCCACGCCAAGCAGCTGGAGCTGGTCAGCCTGGTGTACCGCGACACGCCTTTGTCGCTGGTTGGCGATCCGCTGCGGCTCAAGCAGATCCTCACCAACCTGGTGAGCAACGCCATCAAGTTCACCCGCGAAGGCACGATCGTCGTGCGCGCCATGGTCGAAGACGAGCACGAAGACACCGCGCAACTGCGCATCAGCGTGCAGGACACCGGCATCGGCCTGTCCCCGGCGGACGTGCGCACCCTGTTCCAGGCCTTCAGCCAGGCCGACAACTCGCTGTCGCGCCAACCTGGCGGCACCGGCCTTGGCCTGGTGATCTCCAAGCGCCTGATCGAACAGATGGGCGGCGAGATCGGCGTCGACAGCACGCCGGGCGAAGGCTCGCAGTTCTGGATCAACCTGAGCCTGCCCAAGGCCCACGACGACGCCGAGGAAATGCCCCTGCAAGCGTTGCTGGGCCGTCGCGCAGCGATCGTCGACGGCCACGAACTGGCCCGTCAGGCCCTGGAACACCAGCTTGAAGACTGTGGTCTGAGCGTCAGCCTGTTCTCGTCGTTCGAGCAGTTGCTGCAAGGCGTACAGGCCGCCAGCCAGGCCGGCCACCCCTTCGAATTCGCCGTGCTTGGCGCCAACCTGGGCAACCTCTCGCCCGACCAGCTCGGCCAGTACCACCAACAACTCGAACGCCTGGGCTGCCAGTGCGTGGTGCTGTGCCCGACCACCGAGCAGGCGCTGTATCACCCGTTCCTGCCCAATGCCCATGGCCAATTGCTGTCCAAGCCCACCTGCACCCGCAAGTTGCGCCGCCTGCTGCTGGAACTGGTGCAACCGACCCGCCCCAGCAGCGAACCGCGGCACACTGCCGGCTCGCGGGTGCCAAGGATCCTCTGTGTCGACGACAACCCGGCCAACCTGCTGCTGGTGCAGACCCTGCTCGAAGGCATGGGCGCCGCAGTCGTGGCAGTAGACAGCGGCTTCGCGGCAGTCCAGGCCGTGCAGGACGAACCCTTCGACCTGGTGCTGATGGATGTGCAGATGCCCGGCATGGACGGCTGCGCCTGCACCGAGCAGATCCGTCGCTGGGAAGCCAGCCAGAGTGGCCCGCCCCTGCCTATCGTCGCCCTGACAGCCCACGCCATGGCCAACGAAAAGCGCGCCCTGCTGCACAGTGGCATGGATGACTACCTGACCAAGCCGATCAGCGAGCGCCAGCTGGCCCAAGTGGTGATGAAATGGACCGGCCTGAGCCTCGGTACGCCCTCACTGGACCGCGCCACTGAACGCTTGCCCGATAGCAACGAGCTCAAGGTGCTCGACCACGAAGAGGGTTTGCGCCTGGCGGCCGGCAAAGCGGACCTGGCCGCCGACATGCTGGCGATGCTGCTGGCCTCGTTGGAAGGTGATCGCCAGGCCATCCGCAGCGCGCGCGAACAAGGCGATCGTTCGGCGATGATCGAGCGCGTTCACCGCCTCAACGGCGCTTCGCGCTATTGCGGCGTCCCACAATTGCGGGCCGCCTGTCAGCGCAGCGAGACGCTGCTCAAGCAGGACAGCCCGCAGGCATTGCAGGCGCTGGATGACCTGGAGCGCGCCATCCACCGGCTGGCGGAGCAGGCGCACCTGCGTGCCTGATCGTCGACGACACACCGAAGGAATCTCCACCATGCGCGTCCTGTTGTTCAGCAGCCAGCACTACGACCAGGAAAGCTTCACCCAGGCCGCCGCCAGCCGCGCCCTGGAGCTGCATTTCCAATCCGCTCGCCTCACCCCGGACACCGCCCCACTGGCCCAGGGCTTCGAGGTGGTCTGCGCCTTCATCAACGATGATCTGGGCGCCGAAGTCCTGCAACGCCTGGCCAGCGGTGGTACACGGCTGATCGCCCTGCGTTCGGCGGGCTACAACCATGTCGACCTGGCGGCTGCTGCACACCTTGGGCTGACGGTGGTGCGCGTCCCAGCTTATTCGCCGCACGCCGTGGCCGAGCACGCGGTAGCGCTGATCCTGGCCCTCAACCGCCGCCTGCACCGCGCCTACAACCGCACCCGCGAAGGCGATTTCACCTTGCATGGCCTGACCGGCTTCGACCTGCACGGCAAGACCGTGGGCGTGGTCGGCACCGGGCAGATCGGTGCTGCGTTCGCCCGCATCATGGCCGGCTTCGGCTGCCAGTTGCTAGCCTACGACCCCTACCCCAACCCCGAGCTGCTGGCCCTCGGTGCCCGCTATCTGGAACTGCCCGAACTGCTTGGCCAGGCACGGATCATCAGCCTGCATTGCCCGCTGACCGAGCACACCCGTCATCTGATCAACGCCGAGAGCCTCGCGCGCCTGCAGCCCGGTGCCATGCTGATCAACACCGGGCGCGGTGCGCTGGTCGATACCCCAGCGCTGATCGACGCGCTCAAGAGCGGCCAGCTCGGCTACCTGGGCCTGGATGTCTATGAAGAAGAGGCGCAACTGTTCTTCGAGGACCGCTCCGACCTGCCGCTACAGGACGACGTGCTGGCCCGGCTGCTGACCTTCCCCAACGTGATCGTCACCGCGCACCAGGCGTTTCTGACCCGCGAAGCGCTGGAAGCGATTGCCGCGACCACCCTGGACAACATCGCCCGCTGGGCAGCAGGCGATGCGCAAAACACGGTCACAGGGTAGGATACGCGGCATTTCTGGAGGACCCATGGTCGAGCACGATTTCCGCTACACCCTTTTCAACCCGCAACACACCCTGATCGAATGCCGCGCGCTGGTGCCAGGCCGCTACCAGGTAACCGGCAACGGCGGATCGATGCACAAAGGCGACGTCCTGCTGGTGACGCTCAAAGGCAGCAAGGACCTGTCCATGCGCCTGACCGTCGAGAGCGTCCGTCACCTGATCAACCCGCGCGGCCAGTGGGTTGCCGTGGCCAGCGGCCCGGTGTTCAACGAACTGGAAATCCTCGCCTGGCAGGTCAAGTGCGACAGCTGCGAGGCCGTGCTCGACTTCGAATTCGCCGTCGATGCAAAGCTCGGCAAGAAGGCCCGCCAGCCCGCCGCCGATGCACGCATCGCGGAACTGGGCTGGAGCAGCCAGGGCGAGCGTCACCTGTGCCGCAACTGCCAGGGAAGCGCCCAGTGAAACACCTGTTGATCTGCGCCGCCCTGCTTGGCGGTCTGTTCGGCTGCGCCGCGCAGCCTTCCAAACTGCAGCAGGAGCAGAGCTATGTGCTGGAGTGGATCGGCGAACGCCCGCTGATCGACTACAGCCACCTGACCCTCACCCTGGCCGATGATGGCCGCGCCTATGGCAATGCGGGCTGCAACCATTGGTTCGCCAGCTATACCCTGGACGGCGACAAATTGAGCTTCGGCAAGATCGGCAAGACCCGCAAGCTGTGTGCCCCGGCATTGATGGAGCAGGAGCAGCGCTTCCTCCAGGCCCTGGAAACGGTGCAGCGCTGGGATGTGTCGGCGATCGAGCAGATCCGCTTCTGGCCGGCCGAAGGCAAGCCGCTGCGCTTCTGGCCTGAGGAAGGCTGAAGTGCATCGGGGCCGCTGCGCGGCCCCGACAACAGGTCAGGCGCCGCCCTTGAGCGCCTTGATCTTCGCCTGCAGCCCTTCGAGCGTCTGCTCACCGAGCAACTGCTCACGCACCTTGCCCTTGTCGTCGATGATGTAGGTCACCGGCAGTGCTTCGCTGCGAGGCAGCTCGTAACGTTCGGCCGGGTCCTGGGCCAGCACGGTGAAGTCGATGCCCAGCGCCTGTACGGCCTGCTTGAGGTCGTCGCCCTGCAGCCCGTCGAAGTTCACCCCTACCACCTTGATGCCCTGGGCAGACCATTGCTTGGCCGCCGTGTTCAGTTCGGGGATCTCGGTGCGGCAAGGTCCGCACCACTCGGCCCAGTAGTTGAGCACCAGCCAGTGCCCGTCGATCTGCTCGGCCTTCACCGTATTGCCGTGCTGGTCCACGCCGTAGTCCGCACCGCAGCCGCCGAGCAAAAGGCTCGCGGTGATGGGCAGTGCAGCTGCCAAACGCCTTGCCATGGGTCAATCCTTCTCGAAGTTTTAAGGCATGAAATGTCGATCGCTGCGGTTAGAATAGCCGCCACACCCAGCTGGATGCGACCCGTCATGACCGATTTGACCCTCTATCATAACCCGCGCTGCTCCAAATCCCGCGGTGCCCTTGAACTGCTGGAAGAACGCGGCCTGGCCCCGACCGTGGTGCGCTATCTCGAAACCCCGCCCGACGCCGCCACGCTTAAGGCGCTGCTCGGCAAGCTCGGCATCGGCGCGCGCCAGTTGTTGCGCAGCGGCGAAGACGAATACAAGGCCCTGGACCTGGCCAACCCCGCGCTCACCGATGCGCAACTGATCGACGCCATGGTCCAGCATCCGAAATTGATCGAACGCCCGATCCTGGTCGCCGGCGACAAGGCCGTGATCGGTCGGCCCCCCGAGAAAGTCCTGGAGATCCTGCCGTGAACGATCCATTCATCCTGGTCCTCTACTACAGCCGCCACGGCTCCACCAGCGAAATGGCCCGGCACATCGCCCGCGGTGTCGAGATGGCGGGCCTGGAAGCGCGCCTGCGCACGGTGCCGGCGATTTCCACCGAGTGCGAAGCCGTGGCGCCGGACATCCCCGCCAGCGGCGCGCTCTACGCCACGCTGGACGACCTGCGCCACTGCGCGGGGCTTGCCTTGGGCAGCCCGACCCGCTTCGGCAACATGGCCGCGCCGCTCAAGTACTTCCTCGACGGCACCAGCAGCCTGTGGCTGGGCGGTGAACTGGTCGGCAAGCCTGCGGCGGTGTTCACCTCCACTGCCAGCCTGCACGGCGGCCAGGAAACCACCCTGCTGTCGATGCTGCTGCCGCTGATGCACCACGGCATGCTGGTCACCGGCCTGCCCTACAGCGAATCGGCCCTGCTCGAAACCCGTGGCGGCGGCACGCCCTACGGCGCCAGCCATCATGCCGGTGCCGACGGCAAGCGCGAGCTGGACCAACACGAGATCGCCCTGTGCAGGGCGCTCGGCCAACGCCTGGCCAACACGGCCAAGGCCCTGGGTGGCGAGCGTGGCTAGAAAGCCCAAGGTCCTGCCTGCACTCGACTGGCTTGCCCCGCGCCTGCGCCTGACCCGGGCGCTGAGCCTGGCCTGCTTCTTCGGCCTGATCGCCTTGCTGGTGGTGAACAACCTGTGGTTCGCCGACCTGCATGGGGCGCGGGTCGAAGTGATCCTGGCCATCGAGCTGATTCCGCTACTGCTGTTACTGCCAGGCATGCTCAGCGGCAGCGCCCGGGCGCATGCCTGGACCTGCTTTGTGGTGAACATCTATTTCATCAAGGGCGTGCTGGCAGCGTTCGACCCGGCCCGGGCGCTGCTTGGCTGGATCGAGGTGCTGGTGAGCCTGGGGTTGTTCGTCAGCGGGTTGCTGTACGTGCGCTGGAAGTTTCAGTTCGAGCGGCGGATGGCGGGGGAATAGGGCAACTGATACGGCATTCGCGGGCAAGTCGCAGCGGCGAACCGCCGCTGCGACTTGCCCGCGAATCAGGCGCCGCAGGACTCAATGATTGACGGTATGCGCCAGCATCACCGACAACTGGCACAGCGGCCGGCCACTCTCTTCATGCCACTGGTTGAACGCCTGCTGCACCAGCGCCAGGTCGCGCTGGCTGGTGGGCTGCTTGTCGATCACCTTCTGTGCGATCAAGGCTGCTGCCATGTCCTCGGTGGGGATGAAGGTATCCTTGCCGACCATGCGCAGGAAGCGCGGCGCCGACAGGCCACCGAGCTGGTTGCCATGCTTGGCCAGGTACTTCCACAAGCCGACGATATCGGTCTCGGGCCAGTCGGCGATGAAGGCGCCGAAACTGCCCTTCTCCTTCGTCACGTCGAGGATCATCTGCGCATTGCGCGGCACGCTCTTGAGCTTGCCCAGGTGGCGGATGATGCGCTCGTCCTGCATCAGGCGCTCCAGATGCTCTGCGCCCATCAGTACAACCTTCTCCGGGTCGAAACCGAAGAACACCTGTTCGAACGCTGGCCACTTGGCGTCCACCAGGCTGTGCTTGAGCCCGGCGCGGAACACGCGCAGGGCCAGGGTCGACAGGTAGCGATCGTCAGTGATGTCGCGCAACTGCGCCGGCGTGCGCGGTTGCGGCAGGAACGCTTCGAGCGCCTTGGCCGAGCCGAAGCGATTGATGCAGTACTCATGCAGCCACTGATAGTCGCGCATGAGGTCAGATGTTCAGCACGTCGAGGAAGCGCGGGGTGGCGCTCTCGTCGATCTTCAGGCTGGTGAAGTCGAACAGGTCGCGGTCGGCCAGCTGCGAGGGCGCGACGTTCTGCAGGGCGCGGAAGATGCTCTCGGTACGGCCCGGGTGCTTGCGCTCCCACTCCACCAGCATGTCCTTGACCACCTGGCGCTGCAGGTTCTCCTGCGAACCGCACAGGTTGCACGGGATGATCGGGAATTCCTTCATGTCCGAGTAAGCCTGGATATCCTTCTCGCTGCAGTAGGCCAGCGGACGGATAACCACGTTGCGGCCATCGTCGGCGCGCAGCTTGGGCGGCATGCCCTTGAGCGCGCCGTTGAAGAACATGTTGAGGAAGAAGGTCTCGACGATGTCGTCGCGGTGGTGGCCCAGCGCCATCTTGGTCGCACCGATCTCGTCGGCGAAGGTGTACAGCGTGCCACGGCGCAGGCGAGAACACAGCGAGCAGGTGGTCTTGCCTTCGGGGATCAGTTCCTTGACCACCGAGTAAGTGTCCTTCTCGACGATGTGGTACTCGACGCCGAGGGTCTTGAGGTAGGCCGGCAGCACATGCTCGGGGAAGCCTGGCTGCTTCTGGTCCATGTTCACCGCGACGATCTGGAACGAAATCGGCGCCACCTTCTGCAGGTGCAGCAGAACATCGAGCATGGTGTAGCTGTCCTTGCCGCCGGACAGGCAGACCATGACCTTGTCGCCATCCTCGATCATGTTGTAGTCGGTGATGGCTTCGCCGGCGAGACGACGCAGGCGTTTTTGCAGTTTGTTCTGGTTGACCGAGAGGGTGCCCATAGCGCTTGGATCCGCGAGGTGTGACAAAAGCCGGCTATTTTACGCACAAACCGAGCACAGGCGTAGGCCATTCCGATAAAGAATCAACAGCGCCGCCGACAGCGCGATTTGCTCTAAAAAGCCGGGTTTGTGCCGGGTTCTGCTTCCTATACTGCGACATAAGGCCATATTACCGCTTGATCGGTTGCCTGGCCTCGGCCACAGGCGCTCCGCTTGGGGGGCGTTTGGCGACGACGATAGGAGTGACCGGCATGATCCATCACGTTCTGGGGCTGTTTACCCATCCCGACCAGGAATGGCGGGAGATTCGCGGTGAAGAAGAAAGCATCAGCCACATGTACCTGACCCACACCCTGATCCTGGCAGCGATTCCGGCGGTGTCCGCCTTTATCGGCACCACCCAGGTCGGCTGGGTGATCGGTGATCGACCACCGGTGATGCTGACCATGGAAAGCGCGCTGTGGATGAGCGTCATGTCCTACCTGGCGATGCTTGCCGGGGTGGCGGTGATGGGGGCCTTCATCCACTGGATGGCGCGCACCTACGATGCCAACCCCTCGATGGCACAGTGCATCGCCTTTGCCACCTACACCGCCACCCCACTGTTCCTTGGCGGCCTGGCGGCGCTCTATCCACACCTGTGGCTGGGCATGCTGCTGGGCACAGCGGCCATCTGCTACACGGTCTACCTGCTGTATGTCGGGCTACCGACCTTCATGAACATCCCCACCGACGAAGGCTTCCTGTTCTCCAGCTCCGTGCTGGCGGTGGGCCTGGTGGTGCTGGTGGCGATCATGGCCGCCACCGTGATCATCTGGGGGCTTGGCGTGGGGCCGGTCTACACCAATTAGAAACACCAACACTGGGGCGTCGGCCAGAGGCCGCCGTTTTGGCGGCCTCTGGCTTCGTGCTGACCGGCGGCTCGGCAAGCGTGCAGGGCTTGCGGCATAATGGCGCGTCAGGAGAATCATCCCGCCATGCCCGAGCTACTCAAGCAACGCGTCGAAACCTGTTACCAGCAAGCCGAAACCTTCTTCAAACGCCCCTTCCCGCGCCCGGAAGTCAGCTTCAAGCTGCGCGGCCAGAAGGCCGGTGTCGCTCATCTGCACGAGAACCTGCTGCGCTTCAACCTGCAGCTGTACCGCGAGAACCAGGATGACTTCCTGCGCCAGACCGTGGCCCATGAAGTCGCCCACCTGATCGCCCATCAACTGTTCGGTGACCGCATCCAGGCCCATGGCGAGGAGTGGCAACTGATCATGCGCGGGGTCTACGAACTGCCGCCCAACCGCTGCCACAACTATGAGGTGCAGCGCCGCGTGGCAACCCGCTACATCTACCGCTGCCCCTGCGCAGACAGCGACTTTGCGTTCAGCGCCCAGCGGCACAAGCTGGTACGCCAAGGGCGACGCTATCTGTGCCGGCGCTGCCGGGAGATCCTGGTGTACAGCGGCGAGACACGCGTCGAATGACCCAATGCATTCGCGGGCCTGTCTGATCACCGCAAAAACCGAGCATTAAAAAAGGCGACCCGAAGGTCGCCTTTCTCATATCGCTACAACCGCTATCAGCGAGTAGCCGGGCCTTCAGCAACGCCCAGGTCGTCGGTCGGACGGGTTTCAACCAGCGGTGCACCACCGGAAGCCAGTTCCGATTGCAGCTTGTCGGTGTCCAGCTCCTTCACCCACTTGGCCACGACCACGGTGGCAACGGCGTTGCCGATCAGGTTGGTCAGGGCGCGGGCTTCGGACATGAAGCGGTCGATACCCAGGATCAGCGCCAGGCCGGCAACCGGCAGGTGGCCAACGGCGGACAGGGTGGCGGCCAGGACGATGAAGCCCGAACCGGTAACGCCAGCAGCACCTTTGGACGCAACCAGCAGCACCAGCAGCAGGGTGATCTGGTGAGTGATGTCCATGGTGGTGTCGGTGGCCTGGGCGATGAACACCGCAGCCATGGTCAGGTAGATCGAGGTGCCGTCCAGGTTGAACGAGTAGCCGGTCGGGATCACCAGGCCGACGACGGATTTCTTCGCGCCCAGGCGCTCCATCTTGGTCAGCATGCGTGGCAGGGCCGATTCCGAGGAGGAAGTACCCAGTACGATCAGCAGTTCTTCACGGATGTAGCGGATCAGCTTGAGGACGCTGAAGCCGTGGGCGCGGCAGATACCGCCGAGGACGATCAGGATGAACGCCAGGCAGGTGATGTAGAAGCAGGCCATCAGGTAGCCCAGCTGCACCAGCGAACCCACGCCGTACTGGCCGATGGTGAAGGCCATGGCACCGAAGGCACCGACCGGCGCCAGCTTCATGATCATGTTGATGATGTTGAACATGACATGGGCGAAGCGGTCGATCAGCTCGAGCACTGGCTTGCCGTAGCTGCCCAGGCGGTGCAGGGCGAAGCCGAACAGCACCGAGAACATCAGCACCTGGAGGATGTCGCCGTTGGCGAAGGCGCCGACCACGGTGTTAGGGATGACGTTGAGCAGGAAGCCGACGGTGGTCTGCTGTGCACCGGCGGCGGCGTAGGCTGCGACGCTGCTGGCGTTCAGGGTGCTGACGTCGACGTGCATGCCAGCGCCAGGCTGAACCACGTTGACGACGACCAGACCGATGATCAGGGCGATGGTGGAGACGATCTCGAAGTACAGGAGTGCATAGCCGCCGGTCTTGCCGACCGACTTCATGCTCTGCATGCCGGCGATGCCGCTGACCACAGTACAGAAGATGATCGGGGCGATGACCATCTTGATCAGTTTGACGAAGCCGTCACCCAGGGGTTTGAGGGCGACACCGGTTTCGGGGTAGTAGTGGCCGAGCAGAATGCCGATGGTGATTGCAACGATCACCTGGACATACAGGGACTTGTACAGCGGCTGACGTTTCGTCATGGCTTAATTATCCTCAAGTGTGCCGTTTCACCCTTCCCAGGGCGAGGCACCTAAAGCGCGAACCCTCCTGCACCTGGAGGGATTTGTCGTTGTGTTCGAGCTGCCTGAGCAGGCCTCTGCCAGATCTTTAGCAAGGGTGATGCCAAAATGCCCGAATCAGGTGCAAGGCCCGTGTTTTCGGGAAATTTCTGCCCAAGGACAGGGCGAATCGACAGGGATGGATTGGCGGATTTCCGCCCGGTGGCGAGATTCGTACAAGGACGATGGCGGGAATCCGCCCGATGCGGGCATACGCTTGGGGCTTCGCGGGCAAGCCCCCAGGGGTTGGATTCATCAGCTATCCAGGAGGGGGCTTGCCCGCGATGAGGCCCCCGCCCGCAAGATCACTCCAGGTTGAACACGATCCTGAATGCCGCCCCGCCCAGGGGCGAATCATCCAGCGTAAGCCGGGCATCGAAGCTGTCGATGATGTCCTTGACCACCGCAAGCCCGATCCCCTGCCCCGGATGTTGCCTGTCCAGGCGCTCGCCGCGCTGCAGAATACGCATGCGCTGGCCGGGCGGCACACCGGGGCCGTCATCTTCGACACACAAGACCTGCTGCCCAGGCAACTGCTCCAGGCTTACCCGCACCTGCCCCAGGCACAAGCGATAGGCGTTCTCCAGCAAGTTGCCGAGCAATTCGAGCAGGGCGCCCTCCTCGATCGGCACCCATGCCTGTTCGGGAATGCTCAAGGTCACGGTGACACGCTTGTCGCGATAGACCTTGTCCAGCGTGTTGCACAGGCTTTCGAGCACCGGCGCAAGGCGCACCTTGTGCCGCACCAGGCCACTCTTGCGCAGGCTGGCACGTTGCAGCTGGTAGTCGATCTGCTGGCTCATGCGCTCGATCTGGCTTTGCAGCACCCGCGCCTGCTCGCGCTCGTCGCTGCGCTGGCCCATGCTTTCGCCAACCCCCTGCAGTACCGCCAGCGGAGTCTTGAGGCTATGCGCCAGGTCATCCAGCGAGTCGCGATAACGCTGACGTTGCTCGCGCTCGCTGTGCAGCAGGCGGTTCAACGAGCCGGTCAGGCGCAGCAGCTCGCGTGGGTGCTCACGGCTCAGCCCTTCACGGGCGCCACTTTCCACCTCGTCCAGCTCTCGGCTCAGGCGACGCAACGATCGCAGCCCCCAGGTCAGGCCGGCCCAGAGCAGCACCATCAACGCCAGCAAGGCCGCACCAAAGCCCAGGTAGAGCTTCTCGCGCAGGCCATCGAGGGTGTGCTGATACTCGCGCACAGGTTGCAGCGCGACGATGCTGAACGCCGCACTCTTGCCGCCGAGCAGCTTGACCTCGACGTCATAGACGAAGAACTCGTCGCCGTCGTCCTGGCGGATCCGCGCGAATTCGTTGCCGCGACCGTCATAGCGGGGTTGATAGTTGATGTGCTTGTCGGCGGTGGCGCGTGAACGCCAGACCAGCCGGCCCTCGCGGTCGAAGATGTAGCCAAGCAGGCCCATGTTGGGCAGGTTGTAGCGCTCGTCGGGCAGTAGCTCGGGCATCTGCAGATGCCCATGCTCGATGCGCGCCGCCGAGATCATGGTGGTGACATCCGAGGCCAGGCGCTGCTCGATCGACTCCTGCAGGGCCAGGCTGAAGGCCTTCTGCAGCGCCGGCAGCAGCGCCAGCATGAACAGCAGGGCCAGCAGCGCTGCGGCCAGCATCAGGCGCAGGCGCAGCGAGCGGATCATCGGCAGCGCTCGGTGAACAGGTAGCCCAGGCCGCGCACGGTGTCGATGGGTTTGAAGCCGTTGTCGCCCTCGAGCTTGCGGCGCAGGCGGCCGACCAATACTTCGATGACGTTGGGATCGCGCTCCTCGTCGTCCGGGTAGAGCTGTTCCATCAGACGGTCCTTGGCCACCACCTGCTGGTGATGGCGCATGAGGTATTCGAGAATCCGGTATTCATAGGCGGTGAGCGCCAGCGGCTGCTCGTCCAGCGTTGCCTGCTTGCGATTGAGGTCAAGCACCAGCGGGCCTGCAGCGATAGTGGACTGGGTAAAGCCGCTGGAACGACGCAGCAACGCGTTCAGGCGCGCCTCCAGCTCTTCGAACTGGAAAGGCTTGACCACATAGTCGTCGGCACCGGCGGCCAGGCCTTCGACCTTGTCCTGCCAGTTGCCGCGGGCGGTGAGAATCAGGATGGGAAAGGTCTTGTCCTGGCTGCGCAACTGGCGGATCAGGTCCAGCCCGCTCATGCCTGGCAAGCCCAGGTCGATCACGGCGAGGTCATGGTTGTACTGCTCGGCCTGGTAAAGCGCCTCTTCGGCATCGCCCACCGCCTGCACCACATGCCCGGTCTCGCCAAGACGCGTATACAGGTGATGGCGCAGTAGCGCCTCGTCCTCGACCACCAGCAATTTCATGCCGCATCTCCTTTGTCTAAATCTCCCGAATCGCCGAGCGATCAGGGCCGGCACAGCATAACAGCGAACCGGCACGGGAAACCCCTGCCGGTTCGATGAGCCTCGACCTTAGAACTTGTAGCTGGCGGCGAGGTAGGTCTGGGCGCTGCTCTTCAGGCGCAGGGTGCCATCCTTCGGGCCACCGTGCGAAGACAGTTCGGTGGCGGCATTGCTGGTCAGGTAACGGTAGCCCAGTTCCACCGAGGTATTGTCGGTGACCTGTTGCAGAACACCGGCCTGCAGGCCGACTGCGTAGCCATAGTCGGTGTCGCGGCTATAACCGGAGGAAGTCTGGGTCAGCTTGGTGACGCCAACGCTGCCACCGCCGAACAGCTTGGTGGTGTCGGTGATCGGCAGGAACACATCGTAGCTGCCAAGCAGATTTTCCTGACGCAGCTTGACGCCGCTGTGATCGCCGGAAACGTTGTCGTAGGTCAGGTAGTAACGGCCTTGATCATTGATCTGGCCGACACGCAGGCCCCAGGTGCTGTCCTTGCCGATGATGCCGTCAGCGTTGAAGTTGTCGGTGTTGCGTTGCAGCAGGCCGGACTTGCGGACCTTGTCGCTGGTCTGGCCGTAGGTCAGGCTGGCGAAGGTGTCGTCGGCCTGGGCGGTGGCGGTAACGCCAGCTGCGCAAACAGCCATGGCAACCATCAGGGTGTTGAGTGCTTTCATGCTTTGTTACTCCAGTAGGTGCGCTGTTTCGGTCTGGGGGCTAGAGTAAGCAGGGCGCCCTGAACCGCTCCTGAACCCCGGCTGAACCTTGGCTGAACGAACCCGATACGGCTGCATCTTTCCTGGAGACCCCCTCATGCGTTCACTGCTTGCCCTGGCCCTGATGTGCAGCGCCGCCTTCGCCCAGGCGGCGGTACAGACCCGCGAGATCCGCTACCAGGACGCCGACGGCACTGCGCTGATCGGCTACTACGCCTACGACGACGCCATCGAGGGCAAGCGCCCCGGTGTGGTCGTGGTGCATGAATGGTGGGGGCTGAACGACTACGCCAAACGCCGCGCCCGCGACCTCGCGGCGCTGGGCTACAACGCGCTGGCCATCGACATGTATGGCGACGGCAAGCACACCGAGCACCCGCAGGACGCCCAGGCGTTCATGGCGGCAGCGCTCAAGGATCCAGCAGCAGCGGCGCGACGCTTCGACGCCGGGCTGGAGCTGCTCAAGCTGCAACCCAACACCAACAAGCACCAGCTGGGCGCCGTCGGCTACTGCTTCGGCGGCAAGGTAGTGCTCGACGCTGCACGCCGGGGCGAGAAGCTCGATGGCGTAGTGAGTTTCCACGGCGCGCTGGTCACCCAGACACCGGCCAAACCGGGCGTGGTCAGGGCGAAGATCCTGGTCGAGCATGGCGAGGCCGACAGCATGGTCACGGCCGAACAGGTCGAAGCCTTCAAGAAAGAAATGAAGGATGCCGGGGCAGACATGCAGTTCGTTGGCATTCCCGGGGCCAAGCATGGCTTTACCAACCCGGATGCGGACCGCTTGAGTCATGGCGCGCATGGCGGGCCGGACATCGGCTATGACAAGGCGGCAGATGAAAGCTCCTGGAAGGACATGCAGGCGTTCTTCAAGCAGGCGTTCAAGTAGGGGCCCAAGCCCCTACGAGTTCTTTGCGCATCTGGAGGAGCGGGCTTGCCCGCGAAAGGGCCGGAACTGGCACAATACCGCCCATGGACAGACTCCCCACCTGCTGCACCCCACTCCAGCACCACTGGCCCCTGCCCCAGCCCCTCCCCGGCGCGGTGCTGGTCAGTTGCGCCTTCGATCCCAAGCGCCTGGCCGCGGACGACTTCCAGCGCGCGGGCATTGCTCAGAGCCCCAGCCTGCAGCGCTCGGTGGCCAAGCGCCAGGCCGAGTACCTGGCCGGCCGGGTCTGTGCCCGCGCGGCGCTGCAACGTCTGGATGGCCGCGACTATGTTCCGGACAGCCACGAAGACCGCTCACCGGTCTGGCCCGTCGGCATCCGAGGTTCGATCACCCATGGCCAGGGCTGGGCCGCTGCCGTGGTCGCCCATGAAGGCGCCTGCCAGGGCATCGGCCTGGACCAGGAAAGCCTGCTCGACGACGAGCGCGCCGAGCGCCTGGCGGGTGAGATCCTCACCGCCGACGAGTTGCAGCGCCTGGACCGTTCAAGGATCGGCCTCGGTGTGACCCTGACCTTCTCGCTCAAGGAAAGCCTGTTCAAGGCCCTCTACCCCCTGACCCTCAAGCGCTTCTACTTCGAACACGCCGAAGTGCTCGAGTGGGACGCCATGGGCCACGCACGCCTGCGCCTGCTCACCGACCTGTCGAGCGAGTGGCACCACGGCCGCGAACTGGATGGCCAGTTCTGCCTGCAGGACGGCCACCTGCTCAGCCTGATCAGCGCCTGAGCCTCACCCCGGCGCCTGCTGTCGTGGCCAGTTCAGGCTGAAGCAGGCGCCACCCAGCGCCTCGCTGCGCCCCACCTGCGCCCGTCCACCGTGCCAATAGATGATCCGCCGCACGATCGACAGGCCCAGGCCATGCCCTCCCGAGGCACGGGTACGGCTGTCATCCAGGCGCGTGAAGGGCGTGAAGATGCGGTCCCAGACGCCTTCGGGAATCCCCGGACCGTCGTCCTCGACCTCGATGCGGCAACGTTGCTGGCCGAGCTGAAAGCTCAGGCGCACCTCGGACTCGGCGTGGCGCATGGCATTGCTCACCAGGTTCTGCAGCGCCCGATGCAGGTAGCGCGGTTCGGCCTCGACCCAGGCCAACTGGTCTTCGCCCAGCTGACACGCCCCGCGAGTCACCCGCACATCCGCGCGTAGCGGCGCCAGTTCATCGATCACCCGATCCAGCAGGCTGTCCAGGTCGACGCGCTGGAACTTCAGGGCCGGCGCGCCCTGCTCAAGGCGCGCGTAGGTCAGCATCTCGTCGACCAGTCGGTCCAGGTCCTGGATATCGCTGTCCATGCCCGCCAGGTGTTTGCTCCGCGCCTGCTCGGTGCTGGCGCTCTCGATCATCTCCAGGCCGAAGCGCAGGCGCGCCACCGGCGTGCGCAATTCGTGGGACACCGCCCGCACCAGCTCACGCTGCATGCTCAGCGAACGCTGCAAATGCTCGGCCATGCCATTGAACGCCGCCGCCAGACGCCCGACCGAGTCCGCATCGCCCGCCGGCACGCGGGTTTCCAGGCTGCCCTGGGCGATGCGCGAGGCCGCCATCTCCAACCCCGAGACACGGCGCTCGAGCTGGCGCACCAGCAGGTACACCACCAACCCGATCAGGCACAGGCCGAGAAAGGCGATCAGGATCAACAATTGCGGTGGATAAGGGTTGAGCTGGTACAGCGGGCCGATTTCCAGCACCCATGGCGAACCGGACAAACCGGCGAATACGCGGATCGAGTCACCATCGCGCCCCAGCGCCATCACCGTGTCGCCTTCCTCTACCCGGCGCCGCTGATCGTCGTCCAGCCCTACCCGCTCGATCCGCTGCAGGGCGATGTCGAACCCGAACCCCTTGCTCTGCCTGATCTGTGCCAACCGCTGCTGCTGCTCGGTCACCGGGTAGCGCACCAGTTCGTCAGCCAGCAGATAAAGCGTGGCACGGGCCAACTGCTCGCTGACCTGCTTGACCTGCGCGACCAGCACAACGTCCTCGTGCGCCACCTGGCGCAAGACCTTGGCCGCATGCGGGCCGGTCTTCTCCACCACCACCAGGCCACGCGCCAGGCGGCTGCGCTGCCCGGCATCGAGGGTCTGCATCGACAGCGGTGCCAGGTCCAGCGGCACCCCGAGCAAGCGTTCCCAGATCACCAGCGACCGCTTGCGCTCCACCTCGTTCTGCATCGCCAGGTTGTCTGCCATCAGGCTGAAGGTGCCTTGCGCCAGACCCTCGCGGTGCTGGCCTGCGCGCACCTCGTTGACCAGGTGCAGGCTCAGCACGCCAAGCACCGCGACCAGCACCAGCACCGCGAGCATGCCGCCATAGATGCGCAGGAAGATCGAATTCATGGGGTGGCATCGCCGACGAACAGGTAACCCTTGCTGCGCAGGGTCTTGATCAGGCGCGGGTGGATGGGATCGTCACCGATCTTGGGGCGAATCTTGGAGATGCGCACATCGATGGAGCGATCCTGGCCGTCATAGCCCACCCCGCGCAGCGAGGTGGAGATCTGCTCGCGCGACAGCACCCGCCCGGCGTTGCTGGCCAGCAGCCAGAGCAGGTCGAACTCGGCACCGGTCAGATCGATCGGCTGCTCGCCCAGCCAGGCCTCGCGCAGGCGGTTGTCGATGCGCAGCCCTCCAAAGCTCAGATCATGCCCTTTGCCCTGCGGCGCATCGCTGCGACGCAACAGCGCATTGATGCGTGCCAGCAGCAGGCGCGGGCGCACCGGTTTGCAGATATAGTCGTCAGCCCCCAGGTCCAGCCCCTGGATCTGGTCGAGTTCATCGCTGCGCGCGGTGAGCATGAGGATGGGGTTGGGGAACTGCCCGCGCACCCGCCGGCAGATGCTCAGGCCATCCTCTCCGGGGAGCATCAGGTCGAGGATCACCAGATCAGGCTGGCTGTCGATGATGCGCCGCACCGCCCGCCCGCCATCGCCCTCCACGGCCACCTCGAAGCCATTGGCCTGCAGGTATTCGGCTGTGAGTTCGGCCAGGCGCTGGTCATCCTCGACGATCAGGATGCGGTTGTTGGGCTGGTCCATCGCCGGTCACCTCTGTTCATGATTTTTGTTGTCGGTGCGCTACGGTGGGTGCAGGCTTGCCCCACGATGGGGCTGCTGCCGCCCTTCACCAAAGGGCAACATATCCCCCGGATACTACGTCCCGCCCCAGGCACTGCCAACCACGCGAAAAATTCTGTCACAGGCCTGAAACCGGCAAAAACCTCTTGCGACAAGGCCTACAGCGAATACCCACCTTTCACACACAAAGTACTCACAAGTTATCCACAGCGGCGCGCCTTGCAAAGACCCCAATACCGCATTATCTTGTATCCCCATTGCAGCGAACCACTACATGTTGTGGCTTCGCCCCAAATCACAAACACAAGTGCAAGCAGAAACTCAAGCGATTTTTCTGCCGGAACTTACGGTGATTTCAGCAGCCAAACCGCTCCTGCGGAGGCGCGACCGAGGCAAGCCCGCCAGGGCCTTGTTCGGGTATGGGTGTTGCAGGCATCGCCTGGCACCCGACAGCAACAGTTTTTGGGCGTGACCCAGAATCTTTGACTTCGGCCAGGGAGCGGCAAGTGATTGCCCCTTATTCCTGAGTCTGTCCCGAAGTCGGTAAGCCCGAGCGGGCGGATGCACGTGCGCGTGGCATCCCCCGCCTGGGCCGGTCGAACTGATGGATGGAACGGTGGGCGCCCACAAGGCGCCTGAACAATATAGAAACTGTGGAGACACCCATGCAAACCGACACAACTCGCGAGAACCCGCAGGCCAAGGCGCCGCAGGCCGCTGATTCGAACCAGGATCTGGCTGCGACCGCTCCGGGCCAACTGCGTGTGATCAAGCGCAACGGCACTGTCGTCCCCTACACCGACGACAAGATCACCGTTGCCATCACCAAGGCGTTCCTTGCAGTTGAAGGTGGCACCGCCGCCGCCTCGTCGCGCATCCACGATACCGTCGCGCGCCTGACCGAGCAGGTCACTGCCACGTTCAAGCGCCGCATGCCATCGGGTGGCACCATCCACATCGAAGAAATCCAGGACCAGGTCGAACTGGCCCTGATGCGCGCCGGCGAGCAGAAAGTCGCCCGTGACTACGTGATCTACCGCGACCAGCGCGCAAAAGAGCGCGCCACCCGCGCCCACACCGACGCCGTGGTCGAGCCGCACCCAAGCATCCGCATCACCCTGGCCGACGGCAGCCTGGCGCCGCTGGACATGGCGCGCCTGAACACCATCATCAGCGAAGCCTGCGAAGGCCTGGCCGAAGTCGATGGCGACCTGATCCAGCGCGACACCCTGAAGAACCTCTACGACGGCGTGGCCATCAAGGACGTCAACACCGCCCTGGTGATGACCGCCCGTACCCTGGTCGAGCGCGAGCCGAACTACTCGTTCGTCACCGCCCGCCTGCTGATGGACACCCTGCGCGCCGAAGGCCTGGGCTTCCTGGGCGTGGCCGACAGCGCCACCCACCACGAAATGGCCGAGCTGTACGCCAAGGCCCTGCCGGCCTACGTCGAGAAAGGCGTCGAGTTCGAGCTGCTCGACCCCGCACTGAAGGGCTACGACCTGGAGCGCCTGGGCAAGGCCATCAATCACGAGCGTGACCAGCAGTTCACCTACCTGGGCCTGCAGACCCTCTACGACCGCTACTTCATCCACAAGGATGGCGTGCGCTTCGAGCTGCCGCAGGTGTTCTTCATGCGCGTCGCCATGGGCCTGGCGCTGCAGGAGAAAGACCGCGAAGCCCGTGCGATCGAGTTCTACAACCTGTTGTCGTCGTTCGACTACATGGCCTCGACCCCGACCCTGTTCAACGCCGGCACCCTGCGTCCGCAGTTGTCCAGCTGCTACCTGACCACCGTTCCGGACGACCTGTCGGGCATCTACAAGGCCATCCACGACAACGCCATGCTGTCCAAATTCGCTGGCGGCCTGGGCAACGACTGGACCCCGGTACGCGCCCTGGGCTCGTACATCAAGGGCACCAACGGCAAGTCGCAAGGCGTCGTGCCGTTCCTGAAAGTGGTCAACGACACCGCCGTTGCGGTCAACCAGGGCGGCAAGCGCAAGGGCGCGGTCTGCGCCTACCTGGAAACCTGGCACCTGGACATCGAGGAATTCCTCGAGCTGCGCAAGAACACCGGTGACGACCGTCGCCGTACCCACGACATGAACACCGCCAACTGGATCCCGGACCTGTTCATGAAGCGCGTCTTCGACGACGGCAAGTGGACCCTGTTCTCGCCAAGCGAAGTTCCTGATCTGCACGACCTGACCGGCAAGGCCTTCGAAGAGCGCTACGAGTACTACGAAGCCCTGACCGAGTACAACAAGATCAAGGTGTTCAAGACCATCCAGGCCAAAGACCTGTGGCGCAAGATGCTGTCGATGCTGTTCGAGACCGGCCACCCATGGCTGACCTTCAAGGACCCGTGCAACCTGCGTTCGCCGCAGCAGCACGTGGGCGTGGTCCACAGCTCGAACCTGTGCACCGAGATTACCCTGAACACCAACGCCGATGAAATCGCCGTGTGCAACCTGGGTTCGATCAACCTGCCGAACCACATCGTCGATGGCAAGCTGGACACCGCGAAACTGGCGCGTACCGTCAAGACCGCCGTGCGCATGCTCGACAACGTGATCGACATCAACTACTACTCGGTGCCGCAGGCACAGAACTCGAACTTCAAGCACCGCCCGGTCGGCCTGGGGATCATGGGCTTCCAGGACGCGCTGTACCTGCAGCACATCCCGTACGGCTCGGACGCTGCCGTCGAGTTCGCCGACAAGTCGATGGAAGCGGTCAGCTACTACGCCATCCAGGCCTCGTGCGACCTGGCCGATGAGCGCGGCTCCTACGAGACCTTCCAGGGTTCGCTGTGGTCCAAGGGCATCCTGCCGCTGGACTCGCAACAGATCCTGATCGAGGCCCGTGGCGCCAAGTACATCGACGTCAACCTGGAAGAGTCGCTGGACTGGGCTCCGGTCCGCGAGCGCGTACAGAAAGGCATCCGCAACTCGAACATCATGGCCATCGCGCCGACCGCAACCATCGCCAACATCACCGGCGTGTCGCAGTCGATCGAGCCGACGTACCAGAACCTGTACGTCAAATCGAACCTGTCGGGCGAGTTCACCGTGATCAACCCGTACCTGGTCCGCGACCTGAAGGCCCGTGGCCTGTGGGACTCGGTCATGATCAACGACCTGAAGTACTACGACGGTTCGGTGCAGCAGATCGAGCGTATCCCGCAAGAGCTGAAGGACCTGTACGCCACCGCGTTCGAAGTCGACACCAAGTGGATCGTCGATGCCGCCTCGCGTCGCCAGAAGTGGATCGACCAGGCCCAGTCGCTGAACCTGTACATCGCCGGCGCTTCGGGCAAGAAGCTGGACGTCACCTACCGCATGGCCTGGTACCGTGGTCTGAAGACCACCTACTACCTCCGTGCCCTGGCCGCGACCAGCACCGAGAAGTCGACCATCAACACCGGCAAGCTCAACGCCGTTTCCAGCGGCGGCGACAGCGCCCCGGTCCAGGCCGCAGGCCCAGCCCCGGTACCGAAGGCCTGCGCCATCGACGAGCCGGATTGCGAAGCCTGCCAGTAAGGCTTGGCTGAGGCTTCCCCCGGGAAGCCTCAACTTTCTGTGCCACGGCACAGCACCCTGCAGGAGCGGGCTTGCCCGCGAAGAGGCCACCACCTCTCCTGCAGACAGACATAAAAAGCCGCCGCCCAGTGCAGCGGCCAGCCCTTAAAGGGCGCTTCCGATTTGCGTGCACCGCACCGCAACCAAGATCCACCGGCCATACTCCATAGATGGCCCTCAAGCAGGAGAACCTCACCATGCTGAGCTGGGACGAATTCGATAAGGAAGACGGCGAAGTCGCCGCCAAAGGCAACACCCCTGCGCAGGCCAATGCCAGCGCCACCCTCGACAAGCTCGACAGCGCCGGCGGTGCCGCCGCCCTGGAAGCCCGCGCCGCCACCGCGACCGACTCCGACGCGGTCAAGCGCGCCAAGGCTGCCCTCGACGCCCTCGACGTCGCCGAAGGCCTGGCCGAGCTCGAAGGCTCCTCGGCCCGCGTCGCGGTCGACGAGAAGCGCATGATCAACTGCCGCGCCGACCTCAACCAGCTCGTGCCTTTCAAGTACGACTGGGCCTGGCAGAAGTACCTCGACGGCTGCGCCAACCACTGGATGCCGCAAGAGGTCAACATGACCGCCGACATCGCCCTGTGGAAGAGCATGGACGGCCTGACCGAAGACGAGCGCCGCATCGTGATGCGCAACCTCGGCTTCTTCTCCACCGCCGACTCGCTGGTTGCCAACAACCTGGCCCTGGCCGTGTACCGCCTGATCACCAACCCCGAGTGCCGCCAGTACATCCTGCGCCAGGCCTTCGAAGAGGCGATCCACACCCACGCCTACCAGTACTGCATCGAGTCGCTGGGCATGGATGAAGGCGAGATCTTCAACATGTACCACGAGATCCCGTCGGTCGCGAAGAAAGCCGCCTGGGGCCTCAAGTACACCCGCGCCATCTCGGATCCGGAGTTCAACACCGGCACCGTCGAAACCGACAAAGAGCTGCTGCGCAACCTGATCGCCTACTACTGCGTACTGGAAGGCATCTTCTTCTACTGCGGCTTCACCCAGATCCTGTCGATGGGCCGCCGCAACAAGATGACCGGCGTCGCCGAGCAGTTCCAGTACATCCTGCGCGACGAGTCGATGCACCTGAACTTCGGTATCGACGTGATCAACCAGATCAAGATCGAGAACCCGCACCTGTGGGATGCGGCGATGAAGGAAGAAGCGACCCAGATGATCCTGCAAGGGACCCAGCTGGAGATCGAATACGCCCGCGACACCATGCCTCGCGGCGTGCTGGGGATGAACGCGGCGATGATGGAGGATTACCTCAAGTTCATCGCCAACCGTCGCCTGACCCAGATTGGTCTGAAAGAAGAGTATCCAGGGACGACCAACCCGTTCCCTTGGATGAGCGAGATCATGGACTTGAAGAAAGAAAAGAACTTCTTCGAGACGCGCGTGATCGAGTATCAGACTGGTGGGGCGTTGAGCTGGGATTGATCGCTTGGTGCGTAGGTTTTCACGCCCGACTGAACTTTTTTCAGATAAGTTGAACCCATCAAGCCTTCAAAACCAAAGCCATCTCAGTGAAAGCTGAGATGGCTTTTCATTCGCACCTCACTAAGCAACACCTGCCGCTCCCATATCGCGAATGTCAATCATCATCGGGTAGGCGCTAGGTTCAGTATGACAGCCTGCATGCGATAGCGATTGCAATACTTCCTGAGCGACCAGACATTGAATCGCCCCTGGTTTCGTAGACACCTCCAAGCCTCATAATGAGGCCCAAATAGGAGGTGCCATGAGTCGTCAGCGTTACCCCGAAGAATTCAAGATCGAAGCGGTCAAGCAAGTGATCGAAAAAGGCAATCCTGTCGCCGATGTCGCCCAGCGCCTGGGCATGTCCGTGCACAGCCTTTACGCCTGGATCAAGGTCTACAGCAAGCCCCAAGAGCAGCGTCAGCAAGACGATGATCAGCAGGCCGAACTGCGCAAGCTACGCGCTGAACTCAAGCGCGTGACGGAAGAGCGAGACATCTTAAAGAAGGCCGCCGCGTACTTTGCCAAGGAGTGCGGCTGAAGTACGCCTCATCAAGAAGCACTCATCAGTACACGACTCCCTAGAAGCTACTCTCGACACATCTTCTTTGGCAGCATGCTCTTCGTAGCTAGAAATTGAATCGCGGCCTGCGCCGCTTCCCGCCCCTTTTCAACAAAATGCGCCGAGAAGATCGAACGGTGATAATCTGAATTCTGATAATGGTGGGGCGTAAGCGAAATCGAAAACACCGGAACGCCAGTCTCAAGCCCGACATGCATTAAGCCGCCGACCACAGCCTGGGCTACAAATTCATGGCGATAAATCCCGCCGTCGACTACTAGAGCGGCTGCAGCAATACCTCTATATAGTCCACTAAGAGCAAGCTCCTTAGCCACTATAGGCAGCTCGAAAGCGCCAGGCACTTCAAATACATCTACATTTTCTGCAGGAATAACTTCACAGAAGCCGCTCAATGCTTGGCTGACAATATCTGCATGCCAATTGGCTTTGATGAAAGCAAAACGATCAGGTGCCAAGCTCATCAAGTAATCTCTCTCGTATTTTTGTGCGCGCAATTACAAAACTGATTGGCGCAGGGAAAGATTAATCACACTCCCTGCGCCAGGTTTGGTGTTTATTAGCTTACAAATCGAGATCTTCCCGCCATCACAGCGAAGAACATTTGAACACAACCAGCTATGGCCAGTGAGATGAGCGGAGCTTTCCAGCTACCACTGATATCATGCATCCATCCTGCCAAGAGAGGACCAACTGCCCCCAATCCGTAGCCAACGCACTGCCCCATACCAGAAAGCGCACTTGCCTGATGGTGATCACGCGCACGCAGGCTGAACAATGTCAGGCAGGTAACCATAGACATGCCTGCACCAATCCCAGCTATCAGCAGCCACACTACGGCCAAGGCAGGCTTCAACAACAGCCCAGCCACACCAATTACAATTGCCAAGGAACATGAAAAACCCAACAACTTTTGGTCTTTCATCTGCTTGATCAGAAACGATGTTGAAAGGTTCGCCGCAACAGCGATAGCTTGATACGCAAAGAGGTAAGCTCCCGCCTCGGTGGAGTCAATACCCACACCTTTTACCATTTCCGGGAACCAGTCGATAACAGTGTAAAAAACCATAGTGTGCAGCGCCATGAACATGGATACCTGCCAAGCGACACCGCTTCGCCAAATAGATGGTTTTTTTTGAGCGTCAGCATGCTTATTGGCGTAGTGCTCATTCTTTAACTGCGGCCACCAAACAACCGCTGCCAGAAATGCAACCACAAACCAAATACCTAGCGATAGCTTCCATTTATATTGGGTGAGAGCAGAGAGAGGAGCAGCCAAGCCACTGGATAATGCTGCAATAACAGCCATAGTAGCAGCATAAAGCCCTACGCAGAGAGCAACGTGCGATGGGAAGTCACGTTTAATCAATGGCACCACAAGTACATTCCCTACTGCGATGCCACAGCTGATCAATATGGTTCCGCCCCAAAGGCCGAAATAAAAACCACTTGAGCGCAGCAGGCAGCCAACGGTAACCGCGACAAGACCACCAAAAAGTGCTCTTTCAAAGCTTATGTATTTGGTCAGCCATGATGCCATCGGAGAAGCACATGCAAAAATCAACAATGGCAATGCGTTCAATAGCCCAAGTGCGCTAGGGGTTAGTAAAAAGAACTGCTGGAGTTCGGAAAGTACCGGTCCCAAGGCAGTAATAGGCGCACGCAGATTAGCTGCGATCAATAAGATCCCACACAGTAGGGCGGAGGTGATTACTGAATTATGGGCTCGAATGGCCCCTGTAGAAGACGTCATTTTTACCACGCATAGACGAGGGGCGGATTAACCCCAAGATTGCGTTGGTTGACGTTAACGCTTACGCAGAGCGCCTCATGGCGCAATGTCTGGCGGCAGGGTAGCAAAAGTCGCTATTCAGGACAAGCGAGTGCGTGCGTTTCTACCTATCCGGCTGTATTGCAAAGCTTTCAGTTCTTCGGTGCACAACGGCTTTCGCCCCCGATGGAGCCCGAATCTGGAGTCGCTGTCCGAACAGCTGAGCCTGAACCGCCCGACGTTCATCTATGTGATCCCAACGTACCCAGTCCTAAGAAAACTGGCAATCACGTAGAGATAAAGGAAATGCCTATCGAGACAAGCGTTCGCACGCTCACCACGCCTGCTGCTCGCCTGAGGATGCGGGATATGCCGGTGATGCTGGCTGGAGATGAGACTGGCGTGGCAGCGAAGCGAAGGATGAGCTGGATGGAATGCGCCCAGCGGGCTTTGCGAATGCATGGGGTTTAGCTGAGCTTGCAGCATTTCGCAGATGCCTGAAAGTTCGCGGTCCCCCTGTAGGAACGGATTTATCTGGGCTCGGAAGTACCGCGAACCTCGGCCAACCCGGTGTCATTCTGAGCAGCACGGATACGCTGCCAACCACGCTTTCACCTTGTCGGTCTCGTGTGTCGCGTAGTTGTCCATTACCAGATTAACAGGCATGTCCTCTGGTACGTTGGCGTCTACCTCCTTGAGGAAAGCGAGAAACTCCCTACTTCTATGGCGACGCTTCAGTCAACTACCACAGCGCCGACAATGGAACGTTCAAAGCCAACTACAGCTAGCCCGCGCGCTGCATCACGAAACGCACGAAGGCGTCGAGTTTGGACAACGCGCTGCGCTGGCGCAGGTAGACCAGATTGACCGGCCGAGTCGCCGGCAGGAAGGGTTCGAGCAACGAGACCAACCGCCCCTCGCGCAGGTCATCGGCGACCAGGAATTCCGGCTGCATGAGGATGCCGTTGCCACTGATCGCAGCCAGGCGCAGCACCTGGCCGTCGTTGCTCTTGAGCGTCCAGTGTTCCGGCCAGGAGTATTCACGCCCGGCGTCCTGCAGCGGCCAGCTAAAGCGATGGGTCCAACTGGAATGGACAAGCAAGCGGTGCTTGCCGAGATCGGCCGGCACCGTGGGCCAACCCTGTTCGTCCAGATAGGCCGGGGCCGCACAGATCACCATGCGATAGGGGCGCAGCGGCTTGGCGACCAGATCGACATCTCCCAGCTCGCCGATACGAAACGCCAGGTCGAAACCCTCGGCCATGAGGTCGACTACACTGTTGCTCAGGACCAGATCGACGCGCATCTGCGGATGCTCACGCAGAAACTGCGCCACGATCGGCGCCACCAGCGCCGAGCCCAAGGTCATCGGTGCACTGATTCGCAGCAGGCCGCTGGGTGCCTTCTGCAAGCTCTCGACTTGCTCGTAGGCCCGGCGCACCTGCTCCAGCGCCTGGCGAGACTCTTCATGGAACACCCTTCCCGCCTCGGTGACACGCATGCGCCGGGTACTGCGCTGGATCAACTCCACCTGCAGCGCTTCTTCCAACCCCCGGATGTATTTGCTGACCATCACGGTCGACAGCCGCAGGTGCTCGGCAGCCGCGCTGAAGCTGCCTTGCTCCACCACGGTGACGAAGACTTCCATTGCGCGCAGACGATCCATATTTAACTCTCAGTTAAAATTAATTGAACAAAACCTTTATTTATTAACAAATAATTTTCCAATAACGTGTCGTCGTCAACTCACAACCACGGTGCTTCATCATGAGGACGCTCATCTCACAGCTCGAACAGTTCCCACGCACGTGCTTGATTGAACAGGCCACGCCCATTCAACGCCTCGTCGCGCTAGAACAGATCTTGGGGCTCGAGGTGCGTGGTATCCGTCTGTTCGCCAAGCGGGACGACTTCATGGCGCTCGGTGGCGGTGGCAACAAGCTGAGGAAACTCGAGTTTCTGCTGGGCGCAGCCCTGCATGACGGCATCGAGCATGTCATCACCGTCGGAGGCCTGCAGTCCAACCACGCGAGGTTGACCGCGGCGGCCTGCGCATCACTGGGCCTGCCCTGCGAACTGGTGTTGTCGCGGGCAGTCGCCAAGGAGGGTGAAGAATACGAGCAAAGCGGCAACGTGCTGCTGGACGAGCTCTTTGGCGCCAAGGTGCATATCAGCCCCGACGGGATCAGCGCGCTGCATTCGGCCGAACTGCGGGCAGCGCAGTTGGAGAAGGCGGGCCACAAGGTCAAGGTGATCCCTACCGGCGGCTCTACCGCCCTGGGCTGCCTGGGGTATGTCAGGGCCGCACAGGAAATCGCCGAGCAGGAGCAGGCCCTGGCCCTGAAGTTCACGCGGGTGCTCACGGCCAACGGAAGCTCCGGCACCCATGCCGGCCTCAGTGCAGGATTCGCCGCCCTCGGACGTGGCGCCAACCTGGTGAAATCCTACGCGGTACTTCCGGACGCGAGCACTGCACAACGCCAGACCTTGGATTTGTCACACCATGTCCAAACCCTGCTCGGCCTGCCAGCCGACATCGAAGCGCACGACATCGAGGTGGATGGCAATTACCTTGGCAAAGGCTATGGGTTACCGACTCCCGAGATGCTCAATGCCCTGCGCCTGATGGCCCGCCATCAAGGCCTGCTGCTGGACCCGGTGTATTCCGGCAAGGCATTCGCCGGCCTGATCGCCGACCTGCAGAGCGACCGCTATGTGCGCGGCGACAACCTGCTGTTCGTCATGACCGGCGGAACACCTGGGTTGTTCGCCTATCGCGATGCCCTGCAAGACGCCTGATCGACTCGCTGACTACCTACCCGCTCCTCCCCCATTCCAATAAGACATCTCCCCCCGGCATCGCCGGGGGCGTGCTGATACCTCCCTCTGCACGCAACACGACGCCCGGCGATGATGCGCGTCAGTCGCTGGCAAAACGGCGCCTGCGCCCCACCTCGCGCACGGCATCGACCAGGGCGCGGGTCATCGGCGTGGGCTTGCCGGTGAAGGCGTGGAAACGTGCCGTCGCCAGCGGCGGCAAACCTTCGCTTTCGTCCACCGCACGCAGCCCGTGGCGCAACTGGCTCTGCGCCACGGGGCTGACGGCGAAGCCTGCCTGCGCCGCAGCCAGGCAACCGGCCATGCTGCGGCTCTCGAACGCCAAGCGCCAGTCGATATCCGCCGCCGCCAGGGCATTGATCGCCGACTCGCGGTACACGCATGGCTCGGGAAACACCGACAGCGGCACAGGCTCATCGGACGGCAAGGCGGTGTGTTCGGCGAAGGCCCACACCAGAGGCTCTTCCCACAGCAGTTCACTGTCGTCTTCGATGCGTGCGCAGCGCTTGCCGAACACCACATCCAGTTCACCCTCCGCCTGTTGGCGCAGCAGTTCGGTAGTGATGCCCACCCGCAGCTCGATGGCGATGCCCGGATGCCCCCGGCGAAACACCTGCAGCACCTGCGCAAGCCAGGTGCCGGCGAAGTCTTCGGAAGCACCGATCACCAAACGCCCGGCGGACGACTCACCTCGCAGGCGCGCCCGCACCTCCTGCTCCAGGTCGAGGATATTGCGGGCGTAGGTGTAGAGCGTCTCTCCGGCTGGCGTCATGTCCAGCTGGCGGGTGGTGCGCTGCAACAGGCGCGTCCCCAGGCTCTCCTCCAGGCGCTTGATGTGGCCGCTGACCGCTGACGGCGTCAGCGCCAGACGATCGGCCGCAGCGGCGAAGCCGCGCAGGTCGACCACCGAAAGGAAGGTACGCAACAGCACGATATCCAGCGCAAGTGCCGACGACGAAGGATGCGAAGACATGGGGATCTCAACTCATCACGAAATATGATCAGTAAACATCAATTACTCACGAATCACAATGATCGCCAGCCGTAGCATTGAATGGTCATCAATACATTGGCCAGGACACATCATGAACACCCCATCCAGATCTTTGATAAAGACCGTAGTATCGGCTGTCCGTCGACTGGCGATCGCACTGTCGCTGGTGTGCATCGGGATGCTTCGAAGCGGCACAGGCGCGGGGTTGACGCAGAGCATGCGCACAACGAGTACCCGTGGCTGAGCCGTTCGAAGTGATTGGGCCGCGCCCTGTACGGCCACGGCGTGAAGTGCGAATTTCACGCCGTTTTTTTACCTAGGCACTTGGCACCCGGACCAACGGCCTTGTAGCGTGACAGCACCCTTACGCGTCCCGGAGCCGACAAGCACCCATGGAGATCCGCCATTTCCGCTACTTCCTGAGCGTTGCCCAGCACGGTCACTTCACCCGTGCCGCAGAGCAGTTGGGCATCGCTCCGCCAACGCTGAGCCGGCAGATCCAGGACATGGAGAACGAACTGGGTGTGCGTCTGTTCCAGCGCAGCCAGCGGGCCGTGCGTCTCACCGCGGCGGGTGAAGCGCTGCGGGTCGAGGCGTTGCAGGCGGTGCGCCAGTTCGATGCTGCGCAACTTGGCGCGCAGCGGGCCGGGCGGGGTGATGTGGGGCGTATCGAGCTGGGTTATGTGGCTTCTGCGGCGTACTCGGGGCTTTTGCAGCAGCAGGTGACGCACTTCAGTCAATCCTGCCCCGGCGTCCAGCTCAATATTCGCGAGGTCGGCATGATGGCCTCGCCCGAGCTGGTTCGTGACGGGCTGCTTGACCTCGCCTATGTACGAATGCCCATGGAGCTGCCAGAAGAACTGAACGCCATCACGCTGCTGGAGGAAGGCTTCGTCCTCGCCCTGCCCTCCAGCTCACGCCTCAACGAACTGCCGCAGATCAACGCCGCACGGCTGGCCGGGGAAACCTTCATCCTGCCCGAGCAGATCTCCGGCACCTTGGCGGTAGCCGCACAGGGCGGCTTCACCCCGCACCTGGGGCCGCAGCCCGGCAGCCTGGTGGCGGTGGTCGCCCTGGTGTCGCTGGGCCAGGGCATCGCGGTGGTGCCGGAGTCGATGGTGCGCCGGGTCAGCCTGCCGCAGGTCAACTACCGCCCGATCGAAGATTGCCAACCGCGCTCATGCCTGGCCCTGCTGCATCGCCGCTTCGAAAAGGCGCCGGCGGTGCAACGCTACATCGAGATGCTGCGGGCGGACCAGCATCGAGGCCTGGATCAGATCCCGCTGAACCAGTTGTACCCCTGATCTTCCCAATACCCGCCAGGATTATCGTTGCTGACGTAGATCTCGACGATGTGCTTGGGGTTCTTGAACCCCAGCTTGGTCGGCACCCGCAGCCGCAGCGGATAGCCATACTCCGGCGGCAGTGCGACTTCACCATAATCCAGCGCCAGCAGGGTGGGGATGCAGCGCCGTGGCCATGTCCAGGCTGGAGTAATAGCGATCGGCACATTTGAAGCCGACGTACTTGGCCGTGGTGTCTGCCCCGATATGTTCGAGGAAGATGCGCAGCGGCACGCCGCCCCACTGCCCGATCGCGCTCCAGCCCTCCACGCAGACCAGCCGGGTGATGTCGGTGCGCTGGGGCAGCTTGCGCAGGCCGTCGAGGGTCCAGGGCGACTTGTCGCGCACACGGCCCGAGACGCTCAGGGCGTAGTCGGACAGGTCCACTTCGGGAATGTCGTCCTGTCCGTAATAGGCGTTGAAAGGGAAAGGCTGGGTCATCTGCGCCTTGCTGAACGTCGGGGCGAGCCGCTGGCCGCTGAACAGCCAGGCCTGGACCCGATCGTTCCAGCGCGACATGGCCCACAGCACACGGTCGACCTGATCGCCATCCTGCAGATTGCAGCCACTGAGCATCGCCATCGCGCCGACCGTGAGCCCGCCACGCAGGAAGTTACGACGCTGGATGTTCTCCAGTTGCAGGCGTTGGCCAGGCTCGAGCTGGATGCGCGGGCCTTTTTTCGAAGCGCTCATGTTTGGCGGTCTCCTATTCGAATCGGCCGCGTGCCGCCAGTGATCATCGGCAACAGGGTCTTGGGCACCAGCAACACCAGCACCAGATGCACCACGACGAAGGCGCCGATGGCCGCCATCGCGGCGAAGTGAACGTAGCGCGCGGCATCGTAGCCGCCGAACAAGGCGGTCAATTGCTGGAGCTGGATCGGCTTCCAGATCGCCAGCCCCGACAGCACGATCAGCACACCGGCCGCCAGCACCAACCAGTACATCAGGCGCTGCACCGCGTTGTAGACGCCCTTTTCGTGTACCAGCTTCAGGCGCAACGCAGCGCTCATGTCACGCGCCACGGCACGGGGCGAAACCGGTAGCAGGTCGCGCTGGAAGTGCCGGCTGAGCAGGCCATGGAGCACATAGGCCAGGCCGTTGATCGCCAGCAGCCACATGAATGCGAAATGCCAGGCGAGCGAGCCGCCGAGCCAGCCGCCGACGGTCAGTTCGGCGGGAAACCTGAAACCGAACAGCGGCGAGGCGTTGTAGATCGCCCAGCCGCTCATGAACATGCACACCATGCACAGGGCATTGAGCCAGTGCATCAGGCGGATCGGCCAGGAATGAATACGGGTATTCTTCATACTGCCCCCTTCGCGAAGGCCACGGCAGCCGCCCAGCGACAGCGGTCGTGGCGCTGCCTCTGGGCGGCCGAGGTGGTTACATCGGCGGCTGGAAGCCGTCCTTGCCGACGGCGATGCCGCGTGCGTTCTTGCCGTCTTCAGCCGGGAACACCACGACCTTGGCGCCCTTGACCAGCTCGGCAGCGCTGCCTGGCTCGACGAAGGCGATCGGCACGTCATCCGGCACCACCAGCTGTTTCTCACCGCCCTTGTAGTTGACGGTCAGCGTGCGGCCATTGGCGCTGGAGAGCTTGCCCACGGTGCCGTTGGTCATGGTGCCGGTGCTGCCGTCGGCGTTCTCCCAGCCGTAATGGCCTTCGCCGCTGCCCTTGAGCCTGGCGTCGAAGACGGTCACTTCCAGGGCCTTGAGGGTGCCGTTGGCCTGGGGAATGGCGGCAGAACCGACAAAGCTGTCGGTCTTGATCGAGGCGAGGTCGGCCTTGGAGGCACGGACTACGCCGGTCTTGTCGGTCAGGCCGATGGTCTGCTGCGCGCCGGTGCGGGTCTTGAAAGTCAGGGCGGTGCTGCTGACATCTTCAATCACGCCACGCAGTGGCTTGATCACAGGCATGTCGGCGGCGCTGGCAAGCACGGTGGCGCCGGCCATCAACAGGCCGAACGCGGTGGACAGGGCAGTCTTGGTCTTCATTGCGACACATCCTCAGCGGTTTGAAGTGCCGCTATCTTTGGTGTCGCCTCGGGACCTCAGAATGACCGGCCGATTACATTTCTGTCATTCGTCCTCGGCACCGCCAAATGACAGAAATGTAACCGACAGCAGCTTGCCGTGCTGGTTACACTGCCTCTTCGCCTGCCCGCCACCCGAGGCCCGAGCCCTGCCCCCATGCATATCCTGTTGATCGAAGACGACACCAAGACCGGCGAGTACCTGAAAAAGGGCCTCGGCGAATCCGGCTTCAACGTCGACTGGACCCAGCACGGCGCCGATGGCCTGCACCAGGCGCTGGAGACGCCCTACGACCTGATCGTGCTGGATGTGATGCTGCCAGGCATCGACGGCTTCCAGATCATCGAGCTGCTGCGCGCAAGGCAGGACGTGCCGGTGCTGTTTCTCACTGCGCGCGACCAGTTGCAGGACCGCATCCGTGGCCTGGAGCTCGGCGCCGACGACTACCTGGTCAAGCCGTTCTCCTTCACCGAACTGCTGCTGCGCATCCGCACCATCCTGCGCCGGGGCGTGGTGCGCGAGGCCGATCATTTCCACCTCGCCGACCTGGAACTGGACCTGATCCGCCGACGGGTCACGCGCCAGCAGCAGGTGATCGCGCTGACCAACAAGGAATTCGCCCTGCTGCACCTGTTCCTGCGCCGCGAAGGCGATGTGCTGTCGCGGGCGCAGATCGCCTCGGAGGTTTGGGACATGAATTTCGACAGCGACACCAATGTGGTCGACGTGGCGGTGAAGCGGCTGCGCAACAAGATCGACCTGCCCTATCCGCTGAAGCTGATCCATACCGTGCGCGGCATCGGCTATGTCTGCGAGGTACGGCCATGCGCCGACGACGCGCCCCGTCCCTGACCCTGCGCTCGACCCTGGCGTTTTCGCTGGTGGCAATGCTGGTAGTGGCCGGGGCCGGCCTGTACCTGTACGACTCGATGCGCGTCTCGGTGATGAAGAGCACCGACTACTCGGTGCTCGGGCGCCTGGATCATTTTCGCAAGCTGCTGCGCTATGACCTGGAGCTGGACCGGTTGCGGGTCAACCCGCAGATCCTGGAGAACATGCTCAACAATGAAGAGGACATCTTCATCATCGAAGAGCCCGGGCAGGCACCGCTGATCAAGGTCAATCCGCTGAAGGCCGTGTTGCCGCAACTGGACGAGGTGGGCCCCGACACGCCGTTGAAGGTGAAGGACCTGCGCGACGGCACCACCGCCGCTGGCGTGCCGTTGCGTGCAGCCAGCGTGATGACGATCTCCGGCGGTCGTGAGGTAAGGCTTACGGCGGCGCACATCATGACCAAGGAAATGGCCATGCTCGAAGCCTTCCGCCAGCGCATCTACCTGGCCGCAGGCCTGGCGTTCCTGTTGACGGCACTGCTGGGCTACCTGTCGCTGTACCGTGGCCTGCGCCCGTTGCGCAAGATGGCCGCGCACGCGGCAAGGATCACCCCGCAGCGGCTGGACAGCCGCATGGACAGCGACGACACGCCGGTCGAACTGCTGCGCCTGAGCCACGCGTACAACGCCATGCTCGACCGCCTCGCCGCCGGCTACCAGCGCCTGAACCAGTTCTCCGCCGACCTTGCCCACGAGATTCGCACCCCCGTGGGCTCGCTGATGGGGCATTGCCAGGTGGCCTTGCGCCAATCACGCAGTGAAGATGAATACCAGGCCCTGCTGGCATCCAACCTCGAGGAGCTGGAGCGTATCTCGCGGATGGTCGAGAGCATCCTGTTCCTCGCCCGCGCCGACGAAGCGCAGGCCGTGCTGGAGCGCCAGCAGCTGTCGCTGCACGATGAACTGCAGCGCGTGGCGGGGTATTTCGAAGGGCTCGCCGAAGAGCGGCAACTGTCGATGCAGACCTCGGGCAACGGTACGGTGCTGGCCGACCCTCTGCTGCTGCGCCGGGCGTTGAGCAACCTGGTGGCCAACGCGATCCGCTATGCCGATGAGGGCAGCACCGTCCTGATGCAGGTGCGTGCCGTCGAGAACGGTATGCGCATCGAGGTGCAGAACCAGGGCCCGACGCTGGGCGAAGCCACCTTGGGCAAGCTGTTCGACCGTTTCTACCGCGGCGATGCCTCGCGCCATGAGCGTTCCGACTCCAATGGGCTGGGGCTGGCGATCGTCACCGCGATCATGCAGTTGCACGGAGGAACGGCTAGCGTGGAGCAGCCACAGCCGGGCACCGTCCGCTTCATATTGTTTTTCCCGACGCGAGGCTGAGCGCACCTGTGCGTTAGCCTCGCTATGGATTGACCAGCCTACCATCTGGAAGGTAGGCTTTTTGCGCTGTCGCAATCTCTCTGTCCAAGACAAGGTGAACACATGCAAGAAAGGATCTGGCCAGACCTGCACGAGCTGCCCGAGAACACTGTCACCCCGGCGCAATACAGCTACCGTCAATTGTCGCGCAGCGATGTCGAGCGGCTGAGCCAATTGGTCAGGCGCTGGCACCCGGATGTGGGCGTGGGGATCGGTCGGGTCTTCAGCGACCCGCAGTACTACTTGCAGAACGTGTCGCTCGCTGGCGAAGCTGACAAAGACACCATCGTCTACGTCGGGGTCTACGAGGGCGAGATGATCTGCGTCATGTGCCTGGAGATCAATCTGGTCAACCGCACCCTGTTCAACAAGTTCGGTGCGTGTGCACCGCAACACAGGGGCACCGGCGCCACGCTGTTCGCAGGCTACGCCATCGATGCGCTGGCAGCGAAGCTGGACATCGCGATGGCCTGGGGTTACGTCACCACGAAGACCCGCGGCATGCAGCAGATGGTCGAGCGGGCCGGATTCAATCCGGTTGGCGTGGTGAAATTCTCGGATATCGAGCTCAACGCCGAGGGTGAGCAGAGACCTGTGACTGAAGCCATCTACGCCAAGTACTACAAACAGCACGACGCTCTCGAGCCGATCCGGGAAGGCAACCTGACCCCAAAGTTACGTGCCCTGTGCCAGGCACTGGATGTTCAAGTGCTCGAATGATCACGACGCGGTGTTTTGCACACCCGTCGTGGAAAGGTCCCACAGCCGCATCACCTGGGTGATCGCACGCTCCATCGCTTCGATGCCGATGTTGTCCCGCGCCAGGGTCGAAAGCCCGACCAGAAAGCTGTCGAACATCACGCTGAGCCCCTGGGCATCAACGTCCTGGCGCAGCTCACCCGTTTCGAGCGCACGGCTGATGCAGCCGGCGATACCGGCGCGGGTGCGTGCCCGGGAACGGTTCAAGGGTGCGGTGACCTGCGCCAGTTCCGCAGAGGGTGCGCTCATCACTGCCAGGCCGACCATGCAGCCCTTCGGGTGACCGTCCTCGCACTGCATGCGGGCGGATTGGCGCAATGCCTGCTCCAGCGCCTGACGCGGTGGCAGGTCCAGGTTCCACAAGCACTCGGTGACCTGCGCATAGGTCGCCAGGTAGCGCTGGGCACATTCCTGGAACAGCGCCTCTTTAGAACCAAAGGCTGCGTAGAAGCTGGGCGCGGAAATGCCCGGGCCAATCGCCGCCTTCAATTGCGCCAGCGATGTGGATTCGTAGCCGTGCTCCCAGAACAGGTGCATGGCCTGGTCGATCGCGTTATCGCGGTCGAAGGTTCTGGGTCTGCCCATCCGCGCCATCAACTGCTCCTCCAAATGACATAGATACTATTCGATACATAAGTCATTGACAACGACACGCGAGCACTCCTAACTTATATACCGATCGATATGTAAATCCGGGACGGCTTGATGCCGTCGGGTTGGTGCTGCCTCACTTATGTATCGATCGATATATTTAACCAGCGATCACAGGAGCTCTCGTGACCTCTTCTACCGCCACCACGCTCGACACAGCCGAGCCCTTGCCGGTCTCCGCCTTGCTGGCCCTGGCGATGACAGGCTTCATCTGCATCGTCACCGAAACCCTGCCCGCAGGCCTGCTGCCACAGATCAGCGACGGCCTGTCGATCACCTCGGCAATGGCCGGGCAGACCGTCACCGCCTATGCAGTGGGCTCGCTGGTCGCCGCCATCCCGCTGACCATCCTGACCCGAAGCTGGAAGCGTCGCAGCGTGCTGCTGTCCACGATCATCGGCTTCCTGGTGTTCAATTCGCTCACCGCCCTTTCACCCGACATCTGGCTGACGCTGGTCGCCCGATTCTTTGCCGGAGCTTCGGCGGGGTTGGCCTGGAGCCTGCTGGCGGGCTATGCCCGGCGGATGGTTCTGCCACACCAGCAGGGCAAGGCCATGGCGATTGCCATGGTCGGCACGCCGATTGCGCTCTCGCTGGGCGTGCCGCTGGGCACCTGGCTCGGCAGTGCGGTGGGTTGGCGCAGCGCCTTTGCCATCATGTCGGCCCTCACCCTGGTGCTGATCGTCTGGGTGCTGGCGAAAGTGCCGGACTACCCAGGCCAGACCGACCGCCAGGCCATCCCGCTGCGTCGCGTGCTGAGCACGCCGGGCGTACGACCGGTCCTGGCCACGGTAATCACCTGGATGCTGGCGCACAACATCCTCTACACCTACGTCGCGCCATTCGCCGCCCAAGCCGGCCTGCTCCAGCGCGTCGACCTGGTGCTGCTGGTGTTCGGGGTTGCGGCGCTTGTCGGCATCGCCATCACCGGGCGCCTGGTCGATCGGCACCTGCGCAGCGCCGTGCTGGGCAGCCTTGGCGCATTTGCGCTGGTCGCACTGATGTTCGTCTGGCTGTCGAGCGCGCCCCTCGCCGTGCTCGTCGGCATTGCGGTGTGGGGCGTGTCGTTCGGCGGCGCCGCGACGCTGCTGCAGACCGCCCTTGCCGATAGCGCAGGCGACGGCGCGGATGTGGCGCTGTCGATGAATGTCGTCGCCTGGAATGGCGCCATCGCCGGCGCCGGGCTGCTGGGCGGCGCGCTGCTCGACGGCTGGGGCGCACGCGCCTTCGCACCTGCCGTACTCATCTTGCTGCTGATCGCCTTCGCCATTGCCTGGACTGCCCGCTCACACGGGTTTCGCCCCGGCGCGCGCGCTGCCGGCGCCAGCGTGGCCAGCGGCCACTGAACGATCAAGCCACGATTTCCAACCACCCCAGAGGTTCATCACCATGCTTCGCCAATTACTGCGCTCCCTGGCCTTGACTGCCGCCACCACGCTTGCCGTCGGCGCCCACGCCGCCGACGAGTTCCCCGTTCCCAAAGGCTTCACCAGCCACTACCAGACCGTCGATGGCGTGAAGCTGCACTACGTCAAGGGCGGCTCGGGGCCCTTGGTGTACCTGGTCCACGGCTTCGGCCAGACCTGGTACGAATGGCACCAACTGATGCCGGAACTCGCCAGGCACTTCACCGTTGTCGCGCCAGACCTGCCTGGCCTTGGCCAGTCGCAGACACCGCCGTCGTATCGCGCAACGGATGTGGCGCCGCTGCTGTACAAGCTCGCCGCACAGATGAGCAATGGCCAGAAGTTCGACCTGGTGGCCCACGACATCGGTATCTGGAACACCTTCCCCATGCTGGTACAAAACCAGGCGAACATCCGTCGGGTGATCTACATGGAAGCGCCGATTCCCGACGACAGCCTCTACCAGTTCCCCGCCTTCACGCCGCAGGGTGAGTCGCTGGTCTGGCATTTCAGCTTCTTCGCCGCCGAGCCCAACCTGGCCGAGACGCTGATCGCTGGCAAGGAGCGGGTGTTCTTCGAGCATTTCATCAAGCAGCACGCAACCAATACGTCGGTGTTCACACCGCAGTTGCTCGATCTCTATGCCAAGTCGTACGCCAAGCCGCATAGCCTCAACGCAGCGTTCGAGTACTACCGCGTGCTCAACCAGAATGCCCGCGACAACAAGCAACTGAGCAAGACCCGCATCAGCATTCCGGCGTTGGCCATCGGTGGTGGCGGCAACGGTGGCCTGGGTGAGTTCCAGGCCGAGCAGATGCGCCGCTACGGCACCGATGTGACCGGCAAAGTGCTGGAAGGCTGCGGGCACTGGCTGCCGGAGGAATGCAGCGGCGCCCTCAATGCCGAGGTGACAGGCTTCCTGTTGGCGCCATGACAGGGATTGATCAGCAGTAGGGCAATTGTGCTTTTTCGCGGGTAAACCCGCCCACAGGGATGGGGCCAGCTTGTACCGGGGTGCAGGTGTTTACCCGCGAAAAAGCAATGGGACTGCGGAAGACAAATCATAGTTATAGGATCTCTTTGCCGTAACCGATCTAGTGCCCTTCCTTTGCAATATGGCAAAAAAACCTCCGAAACACTCGGTATAGCCCATCGATTCCTTTGCGCAAAAGCGTTGACAGCATTTTCATCGGTTGTTAATAATCGCCACAGTTGTACGACAACACACAACAAAAACAACAACCAGTGAAGCCCATCATGTCGACATCCTACCCACGCTATTCGCCTCCCCCTCTTTCCAACATTCGCCGCCGCGCCACATCGCTGGCAGCGACGGGTACCTGAGCGCCCGATCCGCGCGCTGCACCTTGGCCCACGACGGGCCATCAACCCCACCGCCCCTGTCATCGGTCGCTTGCGCGCGCCTGGCAGGCGGCTGCCTCACTGCTGGGAGCACAACAATAATGAAAATCCGCCAGACCCTGCCCTTCGCCCTGTTCGGCGCCACCGCCCTGGGGACACTGCCCGACGCTGCACTGGCCGCCGGCTTCATCGAAGATTCCAAGGCGACCCTGAACCTGCGTAACTTCTACATCAACCGCAACTTCGTCGACCCGAGCAACCCGCAAAGCAAGGCCGAGGAATGGACCCAAAGCTTCATCCTCGACGCCCGCTCGGGATTCACCGAGGGGCCGATCGGCTTCGGCGTGGATGTGCTGGGGTTGTGGTCGGTCAAGCTTGACGGTGGTGGCGGCACTTATGGCACGGCCCTGCTGCCACGCCATGACGACGGCCGCCCCGCAGACGATTTCGGACGCCTGGCCGTGGCAGGTAAAGCGCGCATCTCCAAGACCGAGCTGAAGATCGGCGAGTGGATGCCGGTACTGCCGATCCTGCGCTCCGACGATGGCCGCTCGCTGCCGCAGACCTTCCGCGGGGGTCAGGTAACCTCCAGCGAGATCGCCGGTCTGACGCTCTACGGCGGGCAGTTCCGCGGCAACAGCCCGCGCAACGATGCGAGCATGGAGGACATGAGTTTCGGCCGTGGGGTGTCCGACCGCTTCAACTTCGTCGGCGGCGAGTACAGCTTCAACGACAAGCGCACCCTGGTCGGGCTATGGAATGCCCAACTCAAGGATGTCTACCAGCAGCAGTACCTGCAACTGAGCCACAGCCAGCCACTGGGCGACTGGACCCTGGGCGCCAACCTCGGCTACTTCCAGGGCGAGGACGACGGCGCCGAACGCGCCGGCAAGCTGGATAACAAGACCTACTCGGGCATGTTCTCGGCGCGCTATGCCGGCCATACCTTCTGGGTCGGCCTGCAGAAGGTCAGCGGCGATACCTGGATGCGGGTCAACGGCACCAGCGGCGGCACCCTGGCCAACGACAGCTACAACGCCAGCTTCGACAACGCCAACGAACGCTCCTGGCAGGTGCGCCACGACTTCAACTTCGTCACCGTCGGCATCCCCGGCCTGAGCATGATGAACCGCTACATCAGCGGCCGCGATGTGCACAGCGGTGCGGTGAGCGATGGCAAGGAGTGGGTGCGTGAATCGGAGCTGGCCTATGTGATCCAGAGCGGGCCGTTCAAGGATCTCAGCGTGAAGTGGCGCAACTCCAATATCCGCCGCAGCTTCAGCAATAACGAGTTCGACGAGAACCGGCTGATCTTCAACTATCCGCTGTCGATCCTGTAGAGCGATGCCATCCATGCATTGACAAGCCGCGAATTCGCTGTCGATAATCGACCCATGTCGTACGACAACCTACAACAATCAACGACAAGAGCTGGCCATGACCACTACTCCCTTCAAACGCCTGCTGCTCACCGGAGCGGCAGGCGGCCTGGGCAAGGTGCTTCGCGAACGCCTCAAAGGCAGCGCCGAAGTCCTGCGCCTTTCCGATATCGCCCCGATGGCACCTGCTGCCGGTCCGCATGAAGAAGTGATCACCTGCGACC
Source organism: Pseudomonas sp. NBRC 111143 (assembly GCF_001320965.1). Taxonomy (NCBI): domain Bacteria; kingdom Pseudomonadati; phylum Pseudomonadota; class Gammaproteobacteria; order Pseudomonadales; family Pseudomonadaceae; genus Pseudomonas; species Pseudomonas sp. NBRC 111143. Next base: position 90,854 of record NZ_BCBT01000017.1, read on the forward strand.
TGGCCGACAAGGCTGCGGTACACGCGCTGGTCGAAGGCGTCGATGCCATCCTGCATTTTGGCGGGGTGTCCACCGAGCACAGTTTCGAGGATATCCTCGGCCCCAATATCTGCGGGGTGTTCCACATCTACGAAGCGGCGCGCAAGCACGGGGTAAAACGCGTCGTCTTCGCCAGTTCCAACCACGTGATCGGTTTCTACCGTCAGGACGAGCGGCTCGATGCCCACTCCCCTCGCCGCCCCGATGGCTACTACGGCTTGTCCAAGAGCTACGGCGAGGACCTGGCCAGCTTTTACTTCGACCGCTACGGCATCGAGACCGTCAGCATCCGTATCGGCTCGTCCTTCCCGCAACCGCAGAACCCACGAATGCTCTGCACCTGGCTGAGCTACGACGACCTGCTGCAACTCATCGAGCGCAGCCTGCGCACCCCTGACGTCGGCCACACCGTGGTCTATGGCGCCTCCGACAACCGCACCGTCTGGTGGGACAACCGCCACGCCGAACACCTGGGCTACCAGCCCAAGGACAGTTCGGAGGTGTTCCGCGCCGACGTCGAATCAAGGCCCGCGCCTCCCGCCGACGATCCAAGCATGGTCTACCAGGGCGGCGCCTTCGTCGCTGCCGGCCCCTTCGACTGACCGCCACTGCGTGCAAGGAGCAGCACCATGCAGCACTGTGAACTGATCGTCGACGCGCGCAACGCCACCGGGGAAAGCCCGGTGTGGCATGCCGGCGAGCGGGCCCTGTACTGGGTCGATATTCCCGCCCGCCAACTGCACCGCTGGCGCCTGGCCGATGGCAACCACGACGTCTGGCAGGGCGATGAAATGCTGGCCTGCATCGCCCATGGCGCACAGGGCTGGGTCGGGGCGATGGAGAGCGGCCTGTTCACCCTCGACCCGACCGAGGATGGGCGCCTGCTCGGCACCCGCCTGGCCAGCGTCGAGCACGCCCGCGAGGGGATGCGCTTCAACGACGGGCGCTGCGACCGCCAGGGCCGTTTCTGGGCCGGCACCATGCTGATGGACATGCAGCAGGGCGCCCAGGTCGGCGCGCTGTACCGATACGACGGCCAGCGTCTGCACCGCCAACTCGAGGGCATGATCGTGCCCAACGGCCTGGCCTTCAGCCCGGACGGCACGCGCATGTACCTGTCCGATTCGCACCCGACGGTGCAGGCGATCTGGTCGTTCGACTACGACATCGACAGTGGCACGCCCCATAACCGGCAGCTGTTCGTCGACATGCGCGAGCATCCCGGCCGCCCCGATGGCGCGGCTGTCGATCAGGACGGCTGCTACTGGATCTGCGGCAACGACGAAGGCGTGATCCACCGCTTCACCCCGCACGGCCGCCTGGACCGCTCGCTGCGCGTGCCGGTGAAGAAGCCGGCGATGTGCGCCTTCGGTGGCACCCACCTCGATACCTTGTTCGTCACCTCGATCCGCCCCGGCGGCATCGACCTCGCCGACCAGCCCCTGGCCGGCGGCGTGTTCGCCCTGAACCCCGGCGTCAAGGGCCTGGAGGAAACACCCTGGCAGGGCTGAGCGCCCACCTCACCAACACCTGCACGACCGAAACCAGATAATAAAAACCACGGAGTTTCATCATGACCTTCAAACGCACGTTGCTTCTTGCCGCCCTCCCCTTGGCCCTCGGTCTGTCCAGTGCCGCCAGCGCACTGGACATCAAGTTCGCCGAGATCCACCCAGCCGGCTACCCGACCGTGGTCGCCGAGCAGAACATGGGCAAGAAACTCGAACAGGCCAGCAATGGCGATATCACCTTCAAGATGTTCGCCGGCGGGGTGCTCGGCTCGGAAAAGGAAGTCATCGAGCAGGCGCAGATCGGCGCGGTGCAGATGACCCGCGTGAGCCTGGGCATCGTCGGCCCGGTGGTGCCGGATGTGAACGTGTTCAACATGCCGTTCGTGTTCCGCGACCAGGCGCACATGCGCAAGATCATCGACGGCGAGATCGGCCAGGAGATCCTCGACAAGATCACCAACTCCGAATTCAACCTGGTGGCCCTGGCCTGGATGGATGGCGGCTCACGCAGCATCTACACCAAGAAGCCGGTGCGCAGCATCGATGACCTCAAGGGCATGAAGATCCGCGTACAGGGCAACCCGCTGTTCATCGACATGATCAACGCCATGGGCGGCAACGGCATCGCCATGGACACCGGCGAGATCTTCAGCGCCCTGCAGACCGGGGTGATCGATGGCGCCGAAAACAACCCGCCGACCCTGCTCGAGCACAACCACTACCAGAGCGCCAAGTACTTCACCCTGACCAACCACCTGATCCTGCCGGAGCCGGTGGTGATGTCCAAGACCACCTGGAACAAGCTCACGGCCGACCAGCAGGCGCTGGTGAAGAAAGTCGCACGTGAAGCTCAGATGGAAGAGCGCGAACTGTGGGACGCCAAGTCTGCCGCCAGCGAACAGAAGCTCAAGGCCGCGGGTGTCGAGTTCATCGCCGTGGACACCAAGCCGTTCTATGACGCCACCGCCCCGGTACGCGAAAAATACGGTGCGCAGTACGCCGACCTGATGAAGCGTATCGACGCGGTCGAGTAAGCCACTTCTTCCAGACGACCCCGGCAGCACGGTGCCCGCCGTGCCGCCGCCTTGGTGATGCCCATGAAAACGTTTTTCCTGCGCCTGAACGACAGGCTCTACAGCAGCTGCATCTGGATCGCTGGCCTGTCGATCCTGACCATGTCGCTGATCATTCCCTGGGGCATCTTCGCCCGTTACGTACTCGGCACCGGCTCCAGTTGGCCGGAGCCGGTCGCGATCCTGCTGATGGTGGTGTTCACCTTCGTCGGCGCCGCCGCCAGCTACCGCGCCGGCGCGCACATGGCGGTGGCGATGCTCACCGATCGCATGCCCGCGCCACTGCGCCAGCTGGTTGGCGTGCTGGTGCAGGTGCTGATGATCGTGGTGTGCCTGTTCATGACCTGGTACGGCACCAAGCTGTGCATCACGACGTGGAACCAGTTTCTGGCCTCGCTGCCGGGTGTGCGGGTGGGCATGACCTATGCGCCGATCCCGGTGGGCGGCGTGCTGACCTTGATCTTCGTGCTGGAAAAACTCGTGCTGGGCGATCAGAGCAACCGCAAGGTGGTGCGCTTCGACCTGGTGGAAGAAAGCGAAGGAGCGGCATAAATGGATGCGTTCATTCTGTTGGGCAGTTTCATCGCGCTCATCCTGCTGGGCATGCCGGTGGCTTATGCCCTGGGGCTCTCTGCACTGATCGGTGCCTGGTGGATCGACATTCCGCTGCAGGCGATGATGATCCAGGTGGCGAGCGGGGTTAACAAGTTCTCGCTGCTGGCCATTCCGTTCTTCGTGCTGGCCGGTGCGATCATGGCCGAGGGCGGCATGTCGCGGCGCCTGGTGGCTTTCGCCGGGGTGCTGGTGGGCTTCGTGCGTGGCGGGCTGTCGCTGGTCAACATCATGGCCTCGACCTTCTTCGGCGCGATTTCCGGCTCCTCGGTGGCCGACACGGCCTCGGTCGGTTCGGTGCTGATCCCGGAGATGGAGCGCAAGGGCTATCCGCGTGAATTCTCCACGGCGGTGACCGTCAGCGGCTCGGTGCAGGCATTGCTCACCCCACCAAGCCACAACTCGGTGCTCTATTCGCTGGCCGCAGGCGGCACGGTATCGATCGCCTCGCTGTTCATGGCCGGAGTGATGCCTGGCCTGCTGCTCAGCGCGGTGATGATGGGCCTGTGCCTGTTGTTCGCCAAGAAGCGCAACTACCCCAAGGGCGAAGTGATCCCGATGCGCCAGGCGCTGAAGATCGCCGGTGAAGCGCTTTGGGGCCTGATGGCCATGGTGATCATCCTCGGCGGCATTCTCTCGGGCGTGTTCACCGCCACCGAGTCGGCGGCCGTGGCGGTGGTGTGGTCGTTCTTCGTGACCATGTTCATCTACCGCGACTACAAGTGGCGCGACCTGCCCAAGCTGATGCATCGCACGGTGCGGACCATCTCCATCGTGATGATCCTGATCGGCTTCGCAGCCAGTTTCGGCTATGTGATGACGCTGATGCAGATCCCGTCGAAGATCACCACGGCATTCCTGACCCTGTCGGACAACCGCTACGTGATCCTGATGTGCATCAACTTCATGCTCCTGCTGCTGGGCACGGTGATGGACATGGCGCCGCTGATTCTGATCCTCACCCCGATCCTGCTGCCGGTGATCACCGGCATCGGCGTGGACCCTGTGCACTTCGGCATGATCATGCTGGTCAACCTCGGTATCGGCCTGATCACCCCGCCGGTGGGGGCAGTACTGTTCGTCGGCTCGGCGATCGGCAAGGTCAGTATCGAGTCGACGGTCAAGGCGCTGCTGCCGTTCTACCTGGCGCTGTTCCTGGTACTGATGGCGGTGACCTACATCCCTGCCATCTCGCTGTGGCTGCCAAGCGTGGTTCTATAAGTTCGCGGACAGCCGCTCTATCCCGGTGTGAGCGGCGGTTCGGCGCCCCGACTTGTCCCGCGATCACCGGCAGAGCGGGTGCCATGCAGTGCGGTGTCCTTGGCGTAGGCCCCCGCTTCTGCAAGCCCCCACTGTCGACCTCTTTTGCAAATGGATCCTGCACATGGCTGTTCCCGTCTCACCGTCCCTCTTCCCGCGCAAGCTGGCCATCGCCCTCCTGGCGCTGCTGGCCTGCTCGTTCGCCGGCAACCACATCGCCGCACGCATCGCCTTCGATGACGGCACCGGCGTGCTGCTGGCGATTCTCTGCCGCTCGGGCATCACCTTCCTGGCCCTGGCCAGCCTCGTGCTCTGGCAACGCCAGGCCCTGGGGCTGCCCAGCGGCACCCGGCGCTGGCAATTGCTGCTGGGGCTGCTGATCGCCACCCAGAGCCTGTGCCTGTACTCGGCGGTGGCGCGCATCCCGGTGGCGTTGGCACTGCTGGTGGGCAACACCTTCCCGATCCTGCTGGCACTGCTCAACTGGGCGCTCAACGGCGTACGTCCAACCGGGCGCACAGTGATGTTCATGGCCCTGATCCTCTGCGGCCTGGTGCTGGCCCTGGATGTGCCGGGACGCCTGGCCGACAGTGGCACGAGCAATCCGCACTGGACCCTCGGGGTCAGCCTGGCCTTCTGCGCCGCCTGCGTATTCGCCTGTGCGTTGTGGATCACCGACAACAAGCTGGCCGCTGTGCATGGCCCGGTCCGCAGCCTGCTGACCTTGCTGATCGTGTTCGCCAGCATGCTGGTGGCAGGCGCTGGTGGTTGGGTGCCGGCGGGGCTGTCGTTGCCGGGCAGCGCAGGAGGATGGATGGCCCTGGCCAGCCTGGTGGTGCTGTACGGGGTAGCATTCACCCTGCTGTTCGTTTGCGTGCCACGGCTGAACATGGCGCAGAACGCGCCAGTGATGAACATCGAACCGATCGCCACCCTGCTGCTGGGATGGGCCCTGCTCGACCAACAGTTGAGCGGCCTGCAACTGCTCGGGGGGGCGGTGGTGGTCAGTGGCATCGTGCTGCTGACGTACCGCCGTCAGCCCGCGGCGAAATGATCACGGCCCTGGTGGAGAACAGCGCAATGATCGAACTACACCTGCAAGACCGCCTGACCCGCCTCACCCTGGCCCCCGCGCTGGGCGCCAGCCTGGTCAACTGGCAGGTCAAGGCCACCGGCCAGGCGTTGTTGCGCCACAGCGATGCCGCAGCACGCGCCAGCGGCTCACCCCGGCGCCTGGCCTGCTATCCGCTGGTGCCCTGGTCCAATCGCATCGCCGCTGGCGGCTTCGCCCGCCCGGACGGCTGGCAGGCCCTGGCCGCGAACACCGACCACGATCCCTACCCGATCCACGGCAGCGCCTGGCAGCAGCCGTGGCGCGTGGAGCACCACAGCCAGCGGCGAGCACGGCTGGTCCTCGACAGCCAGCAGCCCTTCGCCTACCAGGCAATGCTGGATGTGCACCTGCACGAGGGGCGTCTTGACCTGGAGCTGCACGTCACTCACCTTGCCGCTCAGGCGACCTGGCACGGGCTGGGCCTGCATCCGTACTTTCCGCGGTATCCGGACACCCGCCTGCAGGCGTCCGCCAGCCAAGTGTGGCTTGGCGAGACCGGTGAGCTGCCATCACGGCTGGCGCCCATTCCGCAGGCCTGGCGCTTCGACAGCCCCGGCCACCTGCCACCGACTCAGATCGATCACGCCTTCGCAGGCTGGACAGGCACGTGCACCATCGAACAACCCGACGCGGGTTATCGCCTGGAATGCCAGGCCACCGGCGCCGAGCACTTTCTGTTGTTCTGTCCGCAGGATCGCGACTTCTTCTGCTTCGAGCCGGTCAGCCACCCGATCAACGCCCATCACCTGCCCGGGCGCCCGGGGCTGCGCTTGCTGCAACAAGGTGAGCAGACCAGCCTGGGGTTGCGCCTGCGTTATCTGCCAGGCTGACGGACAGTCAGTCCAGGCCCTTGGCGCGCACGTCGGCGGCGAGCATGTCGATGAACGCGCGCACCTTGGCCGAGCCGTACTTGCTCTCGCGGTGCAGGATATGGATAGGCCAGGGCGCCTCCTCGAAATCGGCGAGCACCACCTGCAGGCGACCGCTGGCGATCTCCTCGACCACTTGGTAAGACAGCAGCCGGGCGATACCCAGGCCTGCGCATGCTGCGGCAATGGCACCGTCGTTGCTGGTCACGGTCAGGCGCGGCTTCATGCGCACCATGGTCGGCTCGTCGGTCACCCCGAAGCGCCAGCCTGCACGTGGCGACAGGTTGGTGGTGGCTATCACCACATGCTCGTGCAGTTCGGAGGGGTGAGTCGGTACGCCGTGCCTGGCAAGGTAATCGGGCGAGGCGCAGAGCATGCGCCTGACCTTGCCCACACGCAGGGCCTTGAGCCCGGAGTCGGGCAACTGGCCGATGCGCACTGCCACATCCATGCCCTCCTCGACCATGTTCACCACCCGATCGAGGAAGTAGGCCGACACGTCAACCTCAGGGTACTGCTGCAGGTAACGCACGATGCTGGGCATGACGAACTTCTTGCCGAACAGGATCGGCGCGGTCACCGCCAGTTCACCCTTGGGCGTGGCGTTGACACCGGCAGCCGCCTCGTTGGCCTCGGCGATGCTGGCGAGGATGCTGCGGCAGTCTTCCAGATAACGGCCACCGGCCTCGGTAAGGCGCACGCTGCGGGTGGTGCGCAGCAGCAGCTTGACCCCCAGGCGTTCTTCGAGGGCGCTGACCGCACGGGTCACCGCAGCGGGCGACATGTCCAGCCGCCGTGCCGCGCCAGCGAAGCTTTCCAGCTCGCCGACGGCGACGAATACCTTCATCAGGTGGATGTGGTCCATGCCCTGCCCTTCTGCCTGGAAACGATGTGCGATTATTTCAGCAGCCGGGGCGAATGAGTAGGTCGGGATGAGTGATGACCTGCGGCAGCAGGTAACTGGCCTCACACTCTGCAGCACAGGGCAGCGCCGGGACATCGAGCGTGTCGATATCAGGGCAGCTGTCCCCAGGCCACGCGGCATACTGCTCGAGCGGTTCGACGACGTTCATCACTCATCTCCTCTCGCGTGGATCAGGCCTCGGCCTGCAGCCCTACCGCAGTGCGCGGCATCGCCACGAAACCGTCCAGTGCCTCGATCCGTGCCAGCCACGCTCGCACATTCGGGTAGGCCTCCAGCGACACGTTGCCTTCCGGCGCATGGGCGATATAGGAGTAGTTGGCGACGTCGGCGATGCTCGGCTCGCTGCCGGTGAGGAACGGCGTCTTGCCGAGCTCAGCGTCCAGCACCTTGAGCAGGTTGTGGGCACGACCGATGACTTCGTCGGCATTGAAGCCTGCACCGAACACGGTGATCAGCCGGGCAGCGGCAGGTCCGAAGGCGACGGGGCCGGCGGCGATGGACAGCCAGCGTTGTACACGGGCTTCGCCGGCAGCGTCCTGGGGCAACCAGCGGCCCTGGCCATAGGTCTTGGCCAGGTAGACGAGGATGGCGTTGGAGTCGCCGATGACGGTGCCGTTGTCGTCGATCACAGGCACCTGCCCGAACGGGTTGAGGGCCAGGAACTCAGGCTTTTTCTGCTCGCCCTTGGCCAGGTCGACGAAGATGACTTCCGGCTGCAGCTTGAGCAGCGACAGCATCAGCAGGGCGCGATGAGCGTGGCCGGACTTGGGGAAGTGATAGAGTTTGATAGGGTTGGACATGGTCTGGACTCCGGTTCAAAGGGTTGAGGTCTGAGCGCCGGTATCCAAGAGTGGCGCTGCTGGAGTGAATCCTGCACCTGTTCGCCGTTCAACAGAATCCGTGTGGCCAGCAATCCATAATTTCGCTGATCGGAATAATACAAGCGGTGCACTGCCCAAAAACCCTGTGGGAACAGGCTTGCCCGCGAAGAAGCCACCGCAATAGATGGCAGCGGTGGTAGGTCGATGGCCACCGGTTGCTCTGAGTCTCGACTTCGCTATGAAGCGCCAGTGATCAGTTGCGTATCAGCTTCTGATAGCGATACAGACCGCGGGCCGCCTCGATCACGCCTGGCACGCAGGCCTGATGTTCGTCGAAGCTCATCGCATCGAGCAGCTCGAAATTGTCTTCCAGGCCATGCAGGGAAATGGCCTTGAGCAGGGCGTCCTGCTGCGCTGGCAACTCGCTCCACTCGGCAACCTGGGTGCCGCGCATGTAGCCGAAACACCACTCTTCGAGAATGATCGCTGGCCCTTCCTCACCCTCGCTTTCCTCGAACAGCGGCTCGAAGCCGTCGAGGTTCTCGGCCAACTGCTCGGCGACCTGGTCGGCGTAGCGCAGCATCAGCGCAGTGTAGGCTTCCTCGTGGGCGGGCTTCTTGAACTTGGGCACCTTGCCGCCGGCAACGGCTGGCAGCCATTGCTCGGGATTTACGCTGACAGGGGAGCTGGCCAGCGCAGTGAAGAAACCGTTGAGCTCGGCGAGGTTGAGTACCGAGTAATCGTTGCCGTAGGTGATCAGGAGGTCTTCGAGGCGGTGGAGTTCTTTTTCGCTGAGCGGCGGGAGCATGGTGCGGGTGTCCTGAAAAGCGGATGTGCGTGCACCCTAGCACAGGGAAAAATAAGGTGAAGCGTTTGTTGCCCGCCACAATGCAATCGCGGGCAAGCCTGCTTCCCCAACCTGCCGGGAAGCCGACTTGCCCGCGAAGACACCTCAGGCCTTACACCGCCAGCGCGCGCTCACGCAGCTCGCTGTTGAGGATGCGGTCGTTCTCGCTGTAGTCGACCGGGCAGTCGATCACATGCACGCCCGGGGTCTTGATGCAGTGCTCGAGCAGCGGCAGCAGGCCTTCGGCGCTTTCCACGCGGTGGCCATTGGCGCCGTAGGCTTCGGCGTACTTGACGAAGTCCGGGTTGCCGTAGTCCAGGCCGAAGTCGGTGAAGCCCATGTTGGCCTGCTTCCAGCGGATCATGCCGTAGCCGTCGTCACGCAGGATCACTACGGTGATGTGCATGCCCAGACGTACGGCGGTTTCCAGCTCCTGGCTGTTCATCATGAAGCCACCGTCGCCGCACACCGAGATCACCGGGCGTTCCGGGTACACCAGGTGCGAAGCCATCGCCGACGGCAGACCGGCGCCCATGGTCGCCAGGGCGTTGTCCAGCAGCACGGTGTTGGGCTTGTGCGCCTTGTAGTTGCGGGCGAACCAGATCTTGTAGATGCCGTTGTCCAGCGCGACGATGCCTTCGGAGGGCAGCACGCGACGGATGTCGGCAACCAGGCGCTGCGGGTAGACCGGGAAGCGGTCGTCGTCTGCACCTTCGGCGATCTGCGCCTCGTTGGCTTCACGGATCGCCATCAGGCGGGTGAAGTCCCAGTGCGAGGTGTCGGTCAGCGCTTCACTGATCTGCCACACGGCGTTGGCAATGTCGCCGATCACTTCGACCTGCGGGAAGTACACGGCATCGACTTCGGCGGAGCGGAAGCTGATGTGAATGACCTCGGTGCCGCCACGGACCATGAAGAACGGCGGCTTCTCGATCACGTCGTGGCCGATGTTGATGATCAGATCAGCGGCTTCGACAGCGCGGTGTACGAAGTCACCGGACGACAGCGCCGCGTTGCCCAGGAAGCGCGGGTGGCGCTCGTCGACCACGCCTTTACCCATCTGCGTGGTGATGAACGGGATGCCGGTCTTGTCGATCAGTTGCTTGAGGACCTTGGCGGTCATCTTGCGGTTGGCACCGGCACCGATCACCAGGATGGGGTTGCGGGCGTTCTGCAGTTTCTGCACGGCGGCTTCGATGGCCACGTGCTCGGCCAACGGACGGCGGTGCAGGCTGCGCGGGATCGGCAGCGCGTCGGTCTGCTCGGCAGCGATGTCTTCAGGCAGTTCCAGGTGCACGGCACCGGGCTTTTCTTCCTCGGCCAGGCGGAAGGCTTCACGCATGCGCGCCGGGATGTTGTCGGCCGAGGCGAACTGGTGGGTGTACTTGGTGATGGGGTCCATCATGCCGCACACGTCGATGATCTGGAAACGGCCCTGCTTGGACTTCTTGATCGGCTTCTGGCCGGTAATCATCATCATCGGCATGCCGCCCAGGTAGGCGTAGGCACTGGCGGTCACCAGGTTGGTCGCACCAGGGCCCAGGGTCGACAGGCTGACGCCGGTCTTGCCGGTCAGGCGACCATAGGTGGCGGCCATGAAGCCTGCGGATTGCTCGTGGCGGGTCAGTACCAGCTTGATCTTCGACTTGCGCAGGGATTCGAGCAGGTCGAGGTTCTCCTCGCCGGGAATGCCGAACACATACTCGACACCTTCGTTTTCCAGGCATTGCACAACGACATCGGCGGCCTTGGCCATCTTGCTTGTTACCTCAATTGATTGGACGTGGGTGGAGTCCAGGGACGGTCAGCGCGGTGCGCTGACATCGGTCTGTCCGGTGGCCAGCAAAGCCCCCCGAACAAAGCCTTGACGCAGGCAACGCTCGACAAAGTCACGTACGAATGCAGCCGAATTGTCGCAGCCCCTCGGAACAGCCATGGCCTGACGGATCGCGGTGAACGCACCGTCGAGCACACGGTAGCGTGGATCAGTGTCGGCGACCTTCTGCAAAGGCTGGCGCACACCCGCGGCGGCGTCGAGATTTTCTTCGACAAACAGATCGACGGCTGCGGCGGAGGTGTCGGCGCGGCACAGTTCGGCATGCTGCAAGGTGCGGCTGAGGTAGAGGTCGTAGGCCGCGCCTTTGCCGACGGCCAGGCGCAAGCCGGTTTGGTCGAGTTCGTCGACGTGCTGGAAGGGAGCGTCTTTCCTGACCAGGTAGGTGCCCTCGATCAGCACGTAGGGCTCGCTGAAGGCGATCTGCGTCTCGCGCACCGGTTCGATGGCGAGGAAAGCCAAGGTCCAGGCGCCCTCCTCCAGCGTGGCGAATACCTTGCCCGCGGCGTCGAAGGTGCGCATCTCAAGGCGCACGCCCAGTTCTTCAGCCAACTGCCTGGCCAGGGCGACCGAGACGCCCTGGGGCTCGCCATCAGGGCCGCGTTGGGCGAGGACCGGGTTGCCGTAGTTGATGGCAGCACGCAGGACGCCATCGGGGGCGAGTTCTTCGAGGACGGCCTTGGGAATAGTGAGAGTCATTGGAACTCCGCTGGGCTATGAGTGGGACTGATGATTACAGCTACTGGCTGTGGGACCGGGCTTGCCCGCGAAAAGGCCCTCACCGATCCGAGCATCAGCTCAGGCAGAAAAGACCATGCACACCGGGCTGCCGGTGGGCACCGAGAAACCGGTCTGGCGCAACCTCCCCTGCTCGGGATCGACGGCGAAAGCCACGATGCTGTCACTGTCTTCGTTGAGCGCGAAGAGGAACCGCTGATTGGGAGTGAGGGCGAAGAAGCGTGGGGTCTTGCCGCCACTGGGCTGCACTTCGATCAGGCTCAGCAGGCCGCTGGCGACATCGACCGCATACACGGCAAGGCTGTCATAGCCGCGGTTGGAGGCGTAGACGAAGCGACCGCTGCGGTCGATCTCGATCTCCGAGGCACGGCTGTTGCCGGTGTAGCTCGACGGTAGCGACGGGAGTACCTGCAACGGCTGCAGTGCCCCGCTGTGGGGGTCGAAGCGGTAGGTGGTGACGGTCGAATCCAATTCATTGATCACATAGGCGAACGGCGCCTTCGGGTGCAGCGCGACATGACGCGGTCCGGCACCTTCACGGGTAGTGACGAAAGGCTGCTCGGCGGGATGCAGCCGGCCGTTGTCGAAGCGAAAACTGAATATCCGATCCAGCCCCTTGTCCGGCACCAGGACGAACTGGCCCGAGGCATCGAAGAGGTTGAAGTGCGGCTTGGCAAAGGGCTGCTCGATGCGGTGCGGGCCGATCGGGCCCTCGAGCTCGAGCAACTGGTTGAGGGTGCCGAGGCGGCCGTCCTGTTCGACATTTAGCACGGCAAGCGTGCCCGTGAGGTGGTTCGAGACCACCAGGAAGCGCTCGCTCGGGTCCAGTGCCAGGTGCACCGGATTCTTGCCTTCGCAGCGCTGCCGGTTGAGGAACGTGAGTCGACCAGTGGCCTTTTCGACGGTGAAGGCGCTGACCTCGTCGAGGTCGCCATGCACCGTATAGAGCCGGTCCCCGGCTCGATTCAGCGCCAGGAAGGACGGGTTGACCAGGTCGCCGACGACCTGGACCTGCTCCAGGCTGCCGTTGCCCTGATCGAGGCGGTACACGGTGATGCCATCGCCGCGGGCGTTGCGCTCCCGGGTGGTGCGCGAACCGACATAGGCGTACATAAGGGTCGTTCTCCCAGTTGCGGATAGGTGGATCACCTGGCTGGCTGCCCATGGTCAGGGACGCGGAGCTGCCAGGCAAGTCCGCGCCCTGTTCAACCGTTCGTGCCGGGGCCTCAGCCGCGGGTGCGTTGCACCACCTTGCGAATGACGTAGGGCAGCACACCGCCATTGCTGAGGTAGCGGATCTCCTGCTGCGAGTCGAACCGTGCGATGAGCTCGGCCTCATCGACACCGCCATCGACGCGGCGCACCTGCAGGCGAATGCGGTTGTCACCGACCTTCAGTTCGTCCAGGCCGATGAAATCGAACTGCTCGCTGCCGTCGAGCTGAAGGTCTTCGACGCCCTGCCCTGCCGGGAACAGCAAGGGCAGCACACCCATGCCGATCAGGTTGCTGCGGTGGATACGCTCGATGCTGCGCGCCACCACGGCTCGCACGCCGAGCAATGCCTGGGCCTTGGCCGCCCAATCGCGACTGGAGCCTGCGCCGTAGTTGATACCCGCGAACACCACCAAGGGGGTACCGGCATAGCTCTGCGCGGCTTCGTAAAGCGGCAGGCACTGACTGTGGTCGGCATTCCAGGCCCAGGCGCCGACGCCAGGCTGGGTATCACCGAGCAGACGGTTTTTCACCGACTTGTTGGTGAAGGCACCGCGCAGCATGACTTCGTGGTTACTGCGCCGGGTCGAATACTGGTTGAGGTCATGTGGGTCTTCGCCGCGAGCCAGCAGCCACTGGCCAGCCAGGCTACTGGCGGGAATAGCGCCGGCTGGGGAGATATGGTCGGTGGTGACGTTGTCCCCCAGCACCATCAACGAGCGGGCGTTCTCGATTGCCAGGCTCGCCTTGGGTTCGGCCCGGATATCGGCCAGGTACTGCGGGCGGCGCAGGTAGGTCGAGCGCGCGTCCCAGGGGAACTGCACGCTGCCCTCGGCCGAAAGGGCCTGCCAATGATGGGTGCCGTCCCACACCGTGGCCAGGCGCTGCTGGAAGAACTCGGGCTTGACCACCTGGGCCACCAGCGCCTGCACTTCGTCATCCGCGGGCATCAGGTCGTGCAGGTGAATCGGGTTACCGCCGCTATCCTGACCGAGCGGTTCGCGGGTCAGGTCGATATCGATGCGCCCGGCAATGGCGAAGGCGACGCACAGTGCAGGCGACGCCAGGTAGCCTGCAGGTACCTTGGGGTTTACCCGGCCTTCGAAGTTGCGGTTGCCCGAAAGCACCACCACCCCCTTCAGGCCTTGATCGGCAAAGGCCTCGACATGCGTCTCGAGCTTGCCGGAGTTGCCGATGCAGGTCATGCAACCGAACCCGACCAGGTCGAAACCCAGGGCGGAGAAGTCCTGCAGCAAGTCGGCTTCACTCAGGTAATCAGCCACCACCTGCGAACCGGGCGACAGCGAGGTCTTCACCCAAGGCTTGCGCTTGAGCCCCAAGTGCCGCGCGCGACGGGCCAGCAGACCGGCCTGGATCATCTGCGCGGGGTTGGCGGTGTTGGTGCAACTGGTGATGGCCGAAAGCACCACCGCGCCATGGTCGATGGCCTCGCCGAAGCTGGGTTCGAAATAGCGGTTACCGATCAGTTCGCTAGCGCCCAGCACCTGCTCACGGAACGACTCGCCGGCGCGCGACAGCGGCTGACGCTGGTGCGGCTGGTAGGGGCCTGCGACGCTGGGCTCGATGCTGGCAAGGTCGAGCTCGATCAGTTCGTCGAACTCAGGCTCCGGCAGGTCGTCGTGGCGATAGAGCCCCTGAACCTGCAGGTAGGTGGCGGCCTGCAGGCACAGCTCGGCGGAGCGACCGCTGAGCTTGAGGTAATCGAGGGTCTGGTCATCGAAGGGGAAGAACACCACGGTGGCACCATACTCGGGCGCCATGTTCGATACCGTGCCACGCGCAGCCCAGCCGAGGTTCGATAAACCCGGGCCTGTGAACTCGACGAATTTGCCCACCACCGAACGCTGACGCAGGATCTCGGCCACGTGCAGCGACAGGTCGGTGGCGGTCACCCCAGGGCGCAGGGCGTTGCTGACACGAATACCGATAACCTGGGGGAAGTTGATCGGCACCGGCTCCCCCACCATCGCCGCCTGCCCTTCCAGGCCGCCGACACCCCAGCCAAGCACGCCGATGGCGTTGATCATCGGCGTGTGGCTGTCGGTGGCAACCATGTCGTCAGGGTGCAGCAAACGCTGACCCTCGGCGGTGCGGGTTTCCCACACCACCTTGGCCAGGGCCTCCATGTTCATCTGGTGGATGATGCCTGTACCCGGTGGAATGACAGCAAAATTGTCCAGGCTCTTCTGCGCCCATTTGATGAAGCGATAGCGCTCGCTGTTGCGACGAAAATCGATCTCGAGGTTCTGCTCCACCGCATCGGCTTGTGCGTAGTGTTCGACGATCACCGAATGGTCGATGGTCAGCACCGCAGGAATAAGCGGGTTCATCGCCGCCGGGTCGCCGCAGAGCTCGGCGACCACATCACGCATTCCAGCAAAATCGGCCAAGGCCGGCAGGCACGTGGTGTCGTGAAACATCAGACGGTTGGGCTGGAATGGCACCTCGCAGTCCGGTCCATCGCCGACGGCGCGGGCAAGCACGGCATCCAGCGCCTCGGGAGCGCAGCGCGCCACATTCTCAAGAAGGATGCGGATGGCGTAGGGCAGGCGTTGCAATTGGGTGGGAGCCAGCAGTTTCTTGAGATCGAGATAGGTGAAGTGATCCTGGTCGATCTGCAGGGGACTCATCAGGTGGGCATTGTCGATCATGCGCGTGTCGCTCGGCTTCTTGTCGTTGTCATGTCGTCGTTCAGGCGACGACGCTGCAGGTCGGCCAATGCTAGGCGCTGGAGCGCGGAGTGAAAATTGATCGATTGCCACGTCAGCGTTCTCCATCGGAGAACGCTCGAAGGGATGTTATGGCTCGGAGGGTGCGCGCAGGTGATCGATGAAGGTCTTGAGCGTCGGCGAGGCGACCTCGTACTTCTTGAATACCAGCAGCAATGAACGATGGGCCCAGGGCTCCGACAAGGTCACACACTTGAGGCGATGGCTGCGCACGTAGGGCTCAACCGCGCTACGCGGCAGAACGGTAATACCTAGGCCATTGGCGACCATGCGACACATGCAGTCGAAGCTGCTGATACGGATGCGTAGCTTGAGCGGTTGCCCCATTGTTTTGGCCTGTTCGGTGAGCAGGCTGTGCAGGGTACTGTCCAGGTGCGGGCCGACGAATTCATACGCCAGCACCTCGCTGAAGTGCACGGTGCGGCGCTTGGCCAGATCGTGTTCTGCCGGCACCACCAACACCAATTCATCGTGCCGGTAAGGCAGGGTTTCAAGCCCCAGAGGAGCGGTGTGCGAGGAGATGATACCGAGGTCGGCGTGATCGTCGGCGACAGCCCGGACGACCGCCGAGCCAATACCTTCCTCGATATCGAACTTGATCTGTGGGTAAAGCTGGACGAAGCCAGCCATGTCCTGGGGCAGGAACTGCGACAGCGCCGAAGTGATGGCGTGGATGCGGATATGACCCTTGACCCCTGCGGCGAACTCGCTGAGTTCGTTGTCCAGCTGTGCCATGGTCTGCTTGAGCTGACGGGCGTAATAGAGCAGGGACTGGCCGGCAGGCGTCAATTCGACACCGCGCGCGTTGCGAATCAGAAGCGGCGATCCGATCTGCGCCTCAAGTTCGCTGATGCGCTTGCTGATCGCGGAGACTGCAAGGTGCTTGATACCCGCAGCGCGCGTCAGATTACGCTCTTGGGCGACAGTGATGAACAGGTCCAGGCTGGTGAGGTCGTAGCGCATGCGGGCCGGGTCAGGGAGGAATAGAGGTGCACCATACCCTGTAGAGGCAGGCTTGTCCCGTGGCGTGGGTGTTGTCGGTGGGGGGAGCGATGCGACCTGGCGAACGCCAG